>DMCN01000066.1 GCA_003445795.1 Gallionellaceae bacterium | reverse complement strand
GCCAGCATGGCCCAGTAAAAGCCGGAGAAGGCTGTCGCATACACCAGCGGCCAAGCGGCGAATATGGCGCCACCCGCGGTGATGAACCAGACCTGGTTGCCGTCCCAGTGCGGGCCGACGGTGTTGATGACCACGCGGCGTTCCACGTCGTTCTTGCCGACGAAGGGCAGCAGTGTGCCGACGCCCATGTCGTGGCCGTCCATGACGGCGAAGCCGAGCAGCAGCACACCGACCAGCAGCCACCAGATGATTTTCAGGGTTTCATAATCGAGCATGATTTTTCCTCAATGTGCGGGTTTCAGGGCGGGCGCGGTTTCGCCGTTATAACGGCCGGTGCCGAGGCTGGCCGGTCCCAGGCGCGCGTACTTGAACATCAGGTACATCTCCACGATCAGCAGCCCGGTATAGAAGAACAGGAAACCGGCGATGGAGCCGTACAGGCTGTTGGCCGTCAGCGTCGAGGTGGACAAGTGCGTGGGCAGAATGCCGAAGATGGTCCACGGCTGGCGACCGTATTCCGCCACGAACCAGCCCATCTCAGAGGCGATCCACGGCAACGGAATGGACCACAAGGCCCAGCGCAACAGCCAGCGTTTTTCGTGGAAGGTGTTCTTGGCCGAGTACCAGAACGACAGTGCGAACAGCAGTGCGAAGGAGAAGCCCAGTGCCACCATTATGCGAAAAGTCCAGAACATGGGGGCGACCTTGGGGATGGTGCTGCGTGCCGCCAGCGCGATCATCTCCGGTGTCGCCTGCGACACGTCGCTTGTGTATTTCTTCAGCAGCAGTCCATAGCCGAGGTCGGCCTTGTGTGCCTCGAAGACCGCTTTGGTTTCCTCGTCGGCCGTTCTGGCGCGCAATTGTTCGAGCGCCTTGACCGCGATGATGCCGCTGGCGATGCGCTCGGCGGCCTGGGCTTCAAGTTCGTCTATGCCCGGCAGCACCTTGGTTGCCGTGCGCGTGGCGATCAGGCCGAGGGCGTAGGGGATCTTGATCTCGGCTGTGTTCTCGCGTTTTTCGTCGTCCGGAATGGCAAACAGGGTGAAGGGCGCCGGGGCTTCCTCGGTCTTCCACATGCCTTCCATGGCGGCGAGTTTGGTCTGCTGGTGCTCGGTCACGGCGTAGCCGGATTCGTCTCCCAGTACGATCACCGACAAGGCCGAGGCGAAGCCGAAGGCAGCGGCGATGCGGAAGGAACGTTTGGCGAACTCGATGTCGCGACCCTTGAGCAGGTACCAGGAGCTGATGCCGAGCACGAACATGGAGCCGGTGACGTAACCGGCGGAGACGGTGTGCACGAACTTGGCCTGCGCTGCCGGATTGAACACCAAGTCCCAGAACGAGGTCATTTCCATGCGCATGGTCACCCAGCTGAATTCGGAACCGACCGGATTCTGCATCCAGCCGTTGGCGATGAGGATCCATACCGCTGACAGGTTGGAACCGATGGCGGTGAGGTAGGTGATCAGCAGATGCCTGCGCTTGGACAGTTTGTCCCAGCCGAAGAAGAACAGGCCGATGAAGGTGGATTCGAGGAAGAACGCCATCAGGCCCTCAATGGCCAGCGGCGCGCCGAACACGTCGCCGACGTAGTGCGAGTAGTAGGCCCAGTTGGTGCCGAACTGGAATTCCATGGTGATGCCGGTGGTGACGCCGAGGGCGAAGTTGATGCCGAACAGCTTGCCCCAGAACTTGGTCATGTCGCGGTAGATCTCTTTGCCGGTCATCACATACACGGTCTCCATGATGGCCAGCAGGAATGAAAGGCCCAGCGTCAGGGGCACGAACAGGAAGTGATAGAAGGCCGTGGCGGCGAATTGCAGCCGTGACAGGTCCACGATTTGTTCGGTGATCATCAGATGTTCTCCTGGTGAGGTTAGGTATTTATTTTGCGGCGTCAGATGCCGTGACCAGCCTGGCTGCGACCCGGTCTGGTTCCATGCCTTCGATCATGCTGTGCAGAACGGGATGGCTGAAGAAGACATGCCAGATGCCATAGAGCAGCAACAGCTTGATCGCCAGCGTGAGCGCGATCTCGCGCCCCAGCATCTTGCGGCTAGCGGCGGGGCCGCGTTTCAGCCATGGCAGTCGCATGTTTGTCCCCGCGCATCGTGTGAGTGGGCGCCGCCTTCAAGATCGCTGTGGTCGTGGTTGCAGCCGTCGCTGGCCGATCTCATGCGTCCGGCAAGAAAGGCCTGCACCGCAAGGATGGGGTCGCTCTCGTCGGTTGCCACCACCAGTACGCCGCGTGCGGCAAGGTGGCGGACAAAGCCATCACCGGCGCCGCCGGTGATCAGCACATTCATGCTGTCCAGAGGGTGGCCGGCAGTATGGTCGAAGCCGTGGATGGCCATGTTGGCGTCCAGATCGAGCCGATTGATCTCCCGCGGCGGTTCTTGTCCTTCGGTTTCGAATACGATGAAACGGCGTGCGCGTCCGGCATGGCCGGTGACGGTGCGGTAGTTCTGACTGGTGACTGCGATACGCATGACATCCTCCGGAGTGGGTAATGGGCGGAAGCGGGGATTTCGAAGCTGCGGGCAGGTACTGCTGGCGAGAGGAGTCACACTGACCATTCCGGCGGCAACGATGTGGCCGCTTCCTTGCACTCTGCATTGCAAGGCGCATGCCATGCGGCACGATTAAGTTGTAAAGGCTTATCTACGTTGCTGTTTACCGGAGCGGCTGTGGCGAAATGCCGCAGCGCGGGCTGGATTGAAAAGTCGGATTTATCTGCCATTCTGGCAGATAAATCGACATGCTGGCAGATGGGGTTATTCCCTGCGCAGCTTCAATCTGCGGTAGAGCGTTCTCTCGCTGATACCGAGTTCGGCAGCCAGCATCTTGCGGCTGCCACGATGCTGTGCGAGCCGGATCTCCAGGGTCTGGTGTTCCAGTTCTCTCAGGTTGGGCGACAGGCCGACCGGGGTTTCGCGCCAGATGCGCCCGCTGCGCACTTCCTCGGGCAAGTGCATGGGCTGGATCTCTTCGCCGTCGCATAGCAGGCTGGCGCGCTCGATGATGTTGCGCAGTTCGCGCACATTGCCGGGATAGTCGTAGTGCCCGAGCAATTTGAGCGCATCGGCGGAAATGACCAGGTTCCGGTCTGCCGCGACACGAGAGAGCAGGGATTTTGCCAGCAACGGGATGTCGGTCGGCCGCTCGCGCAGGGGTGGAAGTTCGACGGGGAAGGTGCTGAGACGGAAGTAGAGGTCTTGCCGGAAGCTGCCATCAGTCACCATTTTGCGCAGGTTGCGGTGTGTCGCCGAGACCAGTCTGATATCGGCCTTGTGCGGATCGGCCGAGCCGACTCGCCGGTAGGTTCCGGTTTCCAGCAGGCGCAGAAGCTTGACCTGCATCGCCAGCGGGATGTCGCCCACCTCATCAAGGAATAAGGTCCCGCCTCTGGCCGCTTCGACCAGGCCGACGCTTCTGGAGGTGGCGCCGGTGAAAGCGCCGCGCTCATGACCGAACAATTCGCTTTCGAACAGCGTCTCGGTGAGGCCGGAACAGTCCAGCGCCACGAACGGCTTCTCCGCCCGCCGGCTGGCGTCATGTATCGCTTTCGCCACGAGTTCCTTGCCTGTGCCCGATTCCCCCAGCAACAATACGGTGGCTTCCGAAGGGGCCACCCGCGCCACCATCTCCAGCATGTGCTGGAAAGCAGGCGCACGCCCGACCAGCCCCTGGGCATATGACAAGCCGCGCGCTACTGCAACGGGCTCCATCTTCTCGATGAAGTAGACGATATCGCCTTTGCCGTCGCGTATCGGGGACAGCTCGATGTTGACGTAGGCTTCACCTTGCGGAGTCTGGTGCAGGTGCAGTACGCGCTCCCGCTGGCCTGAACGCAGGCTCTGCTTGACCGGGCAGGTCTCGCCTGCCTGATCACAAGGCACCTTGAAGTGGTGGGAGATATCGAAACAGGTACGACCGGTGAAGACCTGGTTCTCCCCGAAGCTGCGCCTGTAAGCCGTGTTCGCCGCCAGAACCCGATATTGGCGGTCGCACAGGATATGGGGTTCCGGAAGCGTGTCGATGAATGAAACCAGTTCGGGAAGCAGCGGGAATTTCATGACGGCATCTGCAAAAGTGACAAACGCTGCCATCATGGCAGTGTCGTCAGGGCGGCGCAAGTGAAGAGGGCGCGGTTCGGTCGAAACAGGGCCCTCGCTTGGCCGTTCGGTTGGCATGCGCAACCGGATGTGGAGAGCCGGATCTAGCAGGGGGAGGTCTGGCGCGCGACGACATTTTTGTTCATAAAAGCATGAGCCTGAAGCAGAACACAAGCGGAGTCTTCTTTCAATTGATGCCATCTGAACGCATCTTCGCACTCTGCGACCGCACTAAAATTCGGTGCCTAACCAGACTCGATACATGCATGCGCAAGAGTTGATTCATATCAATCTTGAACTTGTGGGTTTTAACTAAGATCGCCGCACTCGGCGATCGGCTAACCCGAGCCAAAAGCTTGGGTATGCAGGGTTTCGGAACCAAGTTTGCCTTTACTTGTCGCGGAACCCCTGCGACAATTTGCCGCGTTTTGAAGACTGTAAGAAAGCTGTAAGGGAAGGGTGCGGTGGGAATGCCCGACAACCGTGGGTGTTTCAGCGCATTTATTGTTAACTTGCTCGAGGAGGAGACTACTGTGGAAGCTACGCAAGCGACACCAGTAAAGTACGATATGGAAGTCGTCCGATGGTTCACCATCGCGGCTGCCATCTATGCAGTGGTAGGTACGCTGATCGGTGTGTATATCGCATCGGAATTGGCTTGGCCGTTTTTGAACTTTGACCTTGAATACATCACTTTCGGGCGTCTGCGTCCGTTGCATACCAACGCAGTGATCTTCGCGTTCGGCGGCTGTGTCCTGATGGCGACCGGTTTCTACATGGTGCAGCGCACCGGTAGCACCAAGCTGTGGAGCAATGGTCTGGCTTGGTTCACATTCTGGGGCTGGAACCTGATCATCGTCTCGGCAGTTGTCACTTTGCCGCTGGGTCTGACTACCGGCAAGGAATACGCCGAACTGGAATGGCCGATCGATATCGCGATTGCAGTAGTCTGGTTGTCCTTCGGCCTGAACCATCTGATGACCGTGGCGATCCGCAAGACTTCGCATATCTATGTTTCCAACTGGTTCACCATGGGCATGATCGTGATGATCACTTATCTGCACGTGGTCAACAGCTTGGCAATCCCGGTCAGCATGACCAACTCCTTCTCCGTGTTCACCGGCGTTCAAGACGCTATGGTGCAATGGTGGTGGGGGCACAACGCGGTGGGTTTCTACCTGACTGGCGGCTTCCTGGGCATCATGTACTACTTCGTGCCTAAGCAAGCTCAACGTCCGGTGTTCTCCTATCGTCTGTCCGTGTTGCACTTCTGGGCGCTGACGTTCGGCTATGTCTGGCTGGGCGCGCACCACCTGCAATACACTGCTTTGCCTGACTGGACCGGCTCCCTCGGTGCCGCTGTCTCTCTGGCGATGATTATCCCGTCTTGGGGCGGTGCGATGAACGGTATGATGACTTTGTCCGGCGCATGGGACAAGCTGCGTACCGACTACATCCTGCGCTTCCTGGTTGTGGCTCTGGCGTTCTACGCGATGTCCACCTTTGAAGGCCCGGTGATGTCCATCAAGTCCGTTAACGCTCTGTCGCACTACACCGACTGGACAGTTGGTCACGTGCACTCCGGCGCTCTGGGCTGGATGGCGATGGTTGCCTACGGCGCGATGTACCACATGATCAAGAAACTGTGGGGCGTGGAAAAGATGTACTCCGAGAGCCTGGTGAACGTCCACTTCTGGTTGGCGACTATCGGTACCGTGGTGTATGTCGTGGCGATGTGGGTTTCCGGCATCATGCAGGGTCTGATGTGGCGTGATTATGACGAGTACGGCACTCTGACCTATACCTTCGTTGAATCGGTTTCCGCGATGCATCCGTACTACGCGATGCGTGCAGTCGGCGGCCTGATCTTCCACGTCGGTACCCTGATTGCTCTCTACAACATCGTGATGACCGTGAGTCGTGCAGGCGCTACGCGCTCTGCCGGTTCCGTTCCCGCTAAAGCATAAGGAGTGAGACATGTCTGATCACGACAAAATCTATTCGACCAAATTTCAGGACAAGATCGAACGCAGCACAGTCCTGATGTTTGTGGTAACCGCGATCGCTGTGGCGATCGGCGGTATCGTGGAAATCGTCCCGTTGTTCTATCTACCGAACACTGCCGTTACCGGCGGCGACGGCACCTACAACGGTACGGCCCACAAGGACAAGGATGGCAACGTCATCTCGATGGACAAGATCGTCTGGAATCCGGCGACCTCTGCCCACAAGACGCTGGACGAATGGCAAGCCGGTGACGGCGTGCGTCCGTACAAGCCTCTGGAGTTGGCCGGTCGTAACGTCTACATCCGCGAAGGTTGCTACCTGTGCCACTCGCAGATGATCCGTCCGTTCCGTGACGAAAAAGACCGTTATGGCCACTATTCGATCGCAGAAGAGTCCATGTATGACCACACTTATCAGTGGGGCTCCAAGCGTACCGGTCCTGATCTGGCCCGCGTCGGCGGCAAGTACTCGGATGAATGGCATATCCGCCATCTGAGCTATCCGCGCCAAGTGGTGCCCGAGTCTGTCATGCCGAACTACTTCTGGCTGGCAAACGGTAAGGTGAATGTGGAAGAGACCGTGCAAACGATGAAGGTCCTGACCATCATGCCGTTCAACCCGATTCCGAAGACCATCTACACGGATGCCTACATCGACGGCGCAGCTGCGCAGTTGGAAGGCAAGACCGAGATGGAAGCCTTGGTTGCTTACCTGCAGGGCATGGGTAACCACATCAAGTTCGAAGAGGGCGTGAACTACCGTGACTAAGCTGATGGGGTACCTTGGCATGGATGTAGCGGCCATGACCACGAACGACTGGCTGGGCGTGTTTTTCGTCCTGGTCTCTGCGGTCGGTATGGTGGCGGTCTATTTCATGGTATTCCGTCCTGCTAACAAGGCCACGTTCGAGTCCCAGCGCTCCATGGCGCTGGATGACGAAGACCATATAAATGTGGGAGAAAAAAGATGAGTGATAAACACAATGCAGGTGACGTGCCTACAACAGGGCACGTCTGGGACGGCGACTTGGCTGACTTCGCCAATCAACCGCCCAAGTGGTGGATGCTGGGACTGACCGCCAGTGCGATCTGGTGTGTGGTGTACTTCCTGTACTACCCGTCCATTCCAGTTTCCAATACGCAAAGCTTCTTCAAGGGTATCGGTGGCTGGACAGCCATCTCCGAGATGGAAGCCGACAAGAGCATCGTGGACGAAGTGCGCGGCAAGTACGAAGCCAAGCTGAAGGACATGACGCCCGCGGCGATCCTGGCTGACAGCGAGCTGACCGAGTACGTGACCCGTTCCGGCAAGGTTCTGTTCGGTGACAACTGCGCAGCTTGCCACGGCACCAATGGTGTGGGCGCAGCGGATGCACAAGGTCTGATCGCTCCCAAGCTGAACGACGATGACTGGCTGTTCGGCGGCAAGATCGAAGACGTCCATACGTCCATCGTTGGCGGTCGTCAGGCTGTGATGGTTGCGCACAAGGAGATTCTGTCTGCTGCCGAGATCGATACATTGGCCAATGCAATCGCGGCCGGTACACCGACCTCGACCCCACTGTTCGCCGAGAAGGGCTGCACAGCCTGCCACGGCGCGGACGGCAAGGGTATGCAAGCTCTGGGCTCTGCCAACCTGACCGACGGCATCTGGCGTTTTGACGGTTCTGTCGAAGGCATCAAGTACACCATCGAGAACGGCGTCAATGCCGGTCCGGGTGCACGCGTTGCCATCATGCCGTCCTTCCAGGCCGCGGGTAAGTTGAGCGATGCCGAGATGAAGAAACTGGCCGTCTACGTGTACAAGTTCGGCAAGTAAGTCTCAGTCTGCACGGCGCATGTCGTGCAGACCTTTACCAGAAGGAGAAATGAGATGAATCAAGATATGGTTTTTTGGAGTGTGATTATTTCTTTGGCCGGCTCGATTATAGTACCTGCATGGCTGCTCTTCAGGGCATACCGCAACGCTATCAAAGACAAGGATCAGGACAAGAAGTAAGTTTTTGGTCACTGCGAAAGGGAGGAGAGCTATACTCTCCTCCCTTTTTCATATGGGGCAAGGTATTTGCGCATCTGCTTGTGGGGTTATCGAGCAGATTGGGAAGTATCTTGGGCGAAGTCAGATATTCTGGACCAAAAAAATTAAGGAGAATGAGTGTGAGTGATGCAAATGAAAACAAGGAGATGGGGACGGTCACGACCATCTACCACGAGTTCGAAGCATGGCAGGTGAACCGCGGCGAGAAGACCATCCATGCCAAGCGCATGCCTGGTTTTTTCCGCACCATCAAGAACTATACCCAACTGGCCCTCTGGCTTCCCTTCTTCCTGGTGCCTTATCTGCGCTGGAACGACAAACAGGCCATCCTGTTCGACATCCAAAACCGCCAGTTCCATTTCTTCGACATCATGGTGTTGCCGCAGGATATCTGGATGCTGTCGCTGCTGCTGCTGATCGCGGCGATGACGCTGTTCGCCGTGACTTCCGTGGCCTCGCGCGTTTGGTGTGGCTATTTCTGCTTCCAGACCGCCTGGACCGACTGGTATACCTGGCTGGAGGACAAGATCGAGGGTAATCCGGCCGCCCGCCGCAAATTGGACGACGCGCCGCTGAGTCTGGACAAGATCAAGAAAAAAACGATCAAACATGCGCTGTGGTTGCTGCTGGCACTGTTGACCGGTATCAGTTTCTCCATCTGGTTCGTTGACGCTTTCGAATACTGGAACAACCTGATCCATCTCAACCTGCCCAAAGTGGGCTGGGTGGTGCTGGCCCTGTTTGGTGTCGGCACGTATCTCCTTGCCGGGTTTCTGCGCGAGCAGGCGTGCATCTGGCTGTGTCCCTATGCCCGTATCCAGGGTGTGATGGGCGATTCGCAGACTATTCTGCCGACCTATGACGTCAATCGCGGCGAGCCGCGCGGCAAGCTGCGCAAAGGCGGTGAAGCCGGGCCGCCGCAGGGTGATTGCATCGATTGCTTCCAGTGCGTGCAGGTCTGTCCGACAGGGGTGGATATCCGTCACGGCCAACAGCTGGGTTGCATCACCTGCGGTCTGTGTCTGGACGCCTGTGATGCCATCATGGACAAGGTCGGCAAGCCGCGCGGACTGATCCGTTACGCCTCACTGGACGAGATGTCGGGCAAGCCGGTACACAAGTTGTACCAGCATCCCCGCACACTGGTATATGTCACCATCATCCTCATCGCGATGTCCGGCATCATCTACGGCCTGACCCATCTGGGCGCGATGTCGCTGAAGGTGTTGCCGGAGCGGCAGCCGCTGTTCGTGCAGATGAGCGACGGTTCGATCCAGAACAAATACGCGTTCAAGGTACTCAACAAGACCGACAAGGATATCCATGTGAAGGTCACCGCAGAGAGCGGAATCGAGGGGCAAGTGCTCATCGGTGCCGAGAATGCCCCGCTGACGCATCATGGCCGCGGCACCTCCTTTACGGTCTTCGTGAAGGTGCCCAGCAAGAGTCTCAAGCAGGAGATCACGCCGATCCACTTCCGGGTGGAAGGTGTGGAAGATCCGACCGTATTCGCCGAATACACCAGCAATTTCAACGGCCCGAAGCCGTAAGAGGAGAGAAATATGATCTCGCAAAGCAACAAGTCCGGACTGCGCAATCCCTGGGTGCTCGGCATGATGGCGCTGATCACCGTGGTGTTGGCCGTGAACGCCACCTTCATTTGGTTCACCATGAAGGACGGCAAATCGGAGCTGGTCGAACGCGACTACAAGACCAAGGATCGCAAGTCGAACGATCTGTTGTTGAGCGAGCTCAGGACCAAGCAGGCACTGGCATGGCAGACGGAGATCAAGAAACCGAAATCCATCGTCATGGGAACCCCGGTGGTCTATGAGATCAGCATCACCGATCGCGACGGCAAACCGGTGAGCGGTACGCTGGATGTGGATGCGTATCGCGCCTCCGACTCCAGCAAGGACTTCACCACTTCCTTCAAAGAAGTGGCGGCCGGCCGTTACCAGGGTTACATCAATTTCCCGCTCAAGGGCTATTGGGAATTGCATCTCCGCGTGCAGCGCGGCGAGGAGCGATTCGGGGTCAATACCGACAAGTTCATGGTTGATGTTGCATCGTAATTAACGGGTAGTCAGCATGTCGCAGCATAGCCATTCTGCCGCAGGCGGCTGCTTCCACTGCGGCCTGCCCATTCCGCCTGAAGCCGATTTTCACGCCCGCCTCGAAGCGGCGGAGCGTGATTTCTGCTGCTTCGGCTGCCAGTCTGTCTGTAGCGCCATCTATGAAGCGGGTTTGCAAGGCTACTACCAGCGCACTCCGGAAGGTGTGCTGCTGGGTCCGCCGCCGGAACCGCCCAAAGACATCGAGATCTACGACTTCGACGAAGTGCAGCAGGAATTCACCACCTGCTCGGGCGAGGTGCGCGACATCCATCTGCTGGTCGAAGGTATCCACTGTCCGGCCTGCGTCTGGCTGATAGAACGCGGTTTGCAGCGCGCCCCCGGTGTACTCTCCGCCGAAGTCAATCTGGCCGGCAAGCGCCTGCACTTGCGCTGGGACAACGGCAAAAGCAAACTGTCCGACCTGATCCGCGCCCTTGCGCGCATCGGTTATTCGGCTGTGCCCTACGATCCGGAAAGCGCGGAAGGGGCGATCAAGAAAAGCAACCGCGCCATGCTGTTCCGCCTGTTCTTCGCCGGCTTCGCCATGATGAACATGATGTGGATCGCCATCGCGCTCTACAGCGGTGCGAACCAGGACGAGTTCCGCGGCTTCTTCCACTGGATGGGGCTGCTGTTGGCGACGCCGACGCTGCTGTATTCCGGCTATCCCTTCTTCCGCGGGGCGCTGGGCGGATTGCGCGCGGGCCATCTCACCATGGACCTGCCTATTGCGCTGGGCCTGAGCGTCACATATCTCTATTCCCTGTATGTCACGCTGACCAACAACCAGCAGGGTGAAGTCTTTTTCGACACCGTCACCAACCTGACCTTTGTGATCCTGATTGGTCGCTATCTGGAAGGCATGTTCCGCCATCAGGCGGTGTCGGCCACCAAGCGTCTGATGGAGTTGCAACCGCGCGTGGCGCTGGTGATGCGCGATGGGCAGGAGCAGATGACCGCGATCCGCGGTGTGAAACCGGGCGATCATGTGTTGATCAAGCCCGGCTACACCGTGCCGGTGGACGGCGTGGTATTGGAAGGCCACAGTGCGGTTGATGAATCCATGCTGAGCGGCGAATCGGTCCCGGTGAGCAAAAGTATCGGCGCTTCGGTCGCGGCGGGGACGTTGAATACCAGCGGTGTGTTATTGGTCGAGGTGCGCGCGCAATTGCAGGACACCACACTGTCCAAGATCATCCGCCTGGTGGAAGAGGCGCAATCCTCCAAGGCACCGATCCAGCGGTTGGCCGACACCATCGTTCCCTGGTTCGTGCTGGTCACGCTGATTTGCGCCACGGTCACCTTCTTCATCTGGAACTCGCACGACTTCGAGATCGCGCTGATGGCGGCGACCTCGGTACTCATCATCACCTGTCCCTGCGCGCTGGGCATGGCGACACCGATGTCGATTGCCGTGGCCTCGGGGCTGGGTGCCAAGCACGGCATTCTGGTGAAGAACGGCCTCGTCCTGGAAACCCTGTCCAAAGTCACGCACTTCGTCTTCGACAAGACCGGCACTCTGACCGAGGGCAAGCTGAGCGTGGCGCAGGTGCATGTCGCCGCCGGAGCGGATGCGCAGCTCATCGTTCGACAGGCGGCGGCAGTGGAGCGTTACAGTGAACATGGTGTGGCAAATGCCATCGTCAGCTACGCGGACGAGCAAAAGCAAGCCTACCGCGATATCGCCGTGAGCGGATTCCGTGCTACTGCCGGTCTGGGCGTCGAGGCGGATAGCGGCGGTCAGCGGGTGTTGTTGGGCACTGCCGAGTGGCTGGCCCGTCAGGGCGTTGCGCTTGATGCCGCGCTGCAAGCCAAGGCACATGAGCTGGAGATGCAGGCGACGAGCTGCGTGTATATGGCGCAGGACGGCAAGCACGTCGCGGTCATCGCATTGGCCGACAGGCTGCGCGGCGATGCCAAGCAACTGGTGAATGAGTTGCGCGCTGCGGGCATCACCATGACCTTGCTGAGCGGGGACCGCAGAACCGTTGCCGAAGCGATCGCGCGCCAGCTCGGCGGTATGGAAGTCATCGCCGAAGTATTGCCGCAGGACAAGGATCAGGTGATCCAGCGTCTGCAGCAGAGCGGTGCGATCGTGGCGATGGTCGGCGACGGTGTGAACGATGCGCCCGCCCTGATTCGCGCCGATGTCGGTATCGCGCTCGGTTCGGGGACCGATGTCTCGGTGGAAAGTGCCGACATCGTGCTGATGCACAACGAGCTGGACAAGGTACGCCAGGCGGTACAGTTGTCACGCCGTACCCTGCGCACCATCAAACAGAATATCGGCCTGTCATTCGTGTATAACGCCATCATGGTGCCGCTGGCGATGATGGCCAAAGTCAGCCCGCTGGTGGCGGCGATCAGCATGCCGATCAGCTCGCTGATCGTCATCGGCAATGCAGCGCGCATCCGCACCATGTTCAAGAATCGATGAGGTGAACGATGGAAGTGATCTACAGCTTGATACCCGGCATGATGTTCTTCGGCGTGCTGTTCGTCGTCGTGCTGGTGTGGGCGGTGAAGAAGGGGCAGTACGAGGATATGGAAGGCAGCGCCAACCGCATCCTGCTGGATGACGACGACGAAGTTTCCGTGCGCCGTCCGGACGAGACGAAAGCGCCGGATGCCAACAAGAAGTAGGCGTCCGCGAGTCGCGTTACTTCAGTGCTTCGCCTTCCGCTTTCAGCGGGGCCAGCAAGCGATCGAAATCCTTGGGCGGTACGTACTGCAATAACGGCTTCTCGCCGCCGCCCAGCGTGATGTCCAGACCGTTCTGCGGATACAGCCAGTGTACCGCGCTGTTCTTTTTCTCCTGGATGCGCATGGCCGGCTCGCCGAAACGTTTTAGGAACATCGCCTCTTCCACCCGCACCCCGGGCATATAGGTCAGGCTGCTGATCGGTGAAATGCGCAGTCTGGCCACATCGTCCGTGGTCATCGTGATCTTCTTGCCGCTTCCGGTTGCGGCCATGCGCAAGCCGCGTTCGTACATCTCCTTCAATTCGGTCTCGGGTACGGCGATGGTCACCACGACCTTGGAGCGCAGACCGGCCATATCGACCTGTTCGAAGAACATCTCGGCGACCAGCGTCCCATCGGGACTCTTGAACATACTGGGTTTGCCTTCCTCCCTGAAACGCTCCTCGGCCTCGCCGGCTGTCGCCTCGCCCAGCGTCAGTCCGAAGACGCGCACGGAATCGGGTGCGGGGTGTTCGATATGCCATGGCACATCGTCAGCACGGCTGGGTTTGCCCGGGAGGAAGTAGGTGCCGACGAGCAGCAGCACCGACACGATGCCGACGCCCCAATAGATCTTGCTTTCAGTTGACATGATTGAACAGAAGGTTGGTTAAGTGGAAGTGTTTGGATTTGAGGAATCCGGATTTTGCTCGACAAAACGCTTGGGCAGTTTGCCATGGCGCGCCTGATACATCGAATCGTTGCCCAGCACGATCAGGACCAGCAACGACACCATGAACGGTAGCAGGCCGAACCCGCCGATCAGCGCGATGGTGGCGATTTTGGACCAGCCCATCAACTTGGAGATAAGCAACCCGCCGCCGACGATGATGCAGGTGATGACCAGCAGCCACATGAAGTGTTTGTTGCGTTTGTCGGCAATTGCCCAGTGCGATTTGACGAACCAGGTCTCGTTGCCCTTGGCAATCTGTCTGGCTTTGATCAGGATGTAGCCGGTGATGGCGAAGGAAGTGATCGGCACGATCAGCACCATCAGCGGAAAGGTGCTGAACACGCCGAAGGTGGAAGCGAACACCAGGATATGGTTGAAGACCAGGTTGATCAGGAATATCTCGTGCGGCCATTTGGCGCGGAAACTCTCTTCCTTTGATATCTCAAAACGCTCATGCATGCTGGTCTCCCTCGATCCTCGTTATAGAAGCTTGTTATCCGCAATAGGATACCAGTTTCTCCAGAGCCTTGGGATGCTGCGAATCGACGCATTCGGGCGTGTCAGGTGCCGCCGACGAAGCTGCGCAGCCGCAGCATGTCCATGATCTCCACCTCGCGCAGACGCACGTTGAGTAAACCATGTTCCTGGAACTGGGAAAGGGTGCGGCTGACCGTCTCCAGTTTCAGTCCGAGATAGTTGCCGATCTCCTGCCGGGTCATGCGCAGGTAGAGCGCGGTGGGTGAAT
Organism: Gallionellaceae bacterium; assembly: GCA_003445795.1. Classification (GTDB taxonomy): domain Bacteria; phylum Pseudomonadota; class Gammaproteobacteria; order Burkholderiales; family Gallionellaceae; genus Sideroxyarcus. The sequence goes on along the minus strand of DMCN01000066.1, from coordinate 70,620 downwards.
GGCCGCGCGCGCCGAAACGCTGCGACAGGTTGAGCAGAAAGGCGGCCAAGCGTTCTTCCGCACGCATCGAGCCGAGCAGCATCATGATGTTGTGGTCGCGCACGATCTCGCGGCTCATCAGCTTGTGCAGGTGGCGCTGTAGTCCCGGCACCTCGCGGCTCAGTGCTTCCAGGCGATCAAAGGGGATCTCGCAGATCTCGCCGTCCTCCAGTGCGACCGCATCGCAGGCGTGCACGTCCGAACTGATCGCATCCAGGCCGATGATCTCGCCCGACATCTGGAAACCGGTCACCTGCTCGCGCCCGTCCTTGTGCAGCACCTGGGTCTTGAAGAAGCCGGTGCGGATGGCGAACAGGGAGCGGAAATCTTCGCCGCGCCGGAACAGGTAGTCACCGCGCTGTACCGGACGCTTGAGGCTGGTCAGTGCGTCCAGACGCCCCGTGTCCTCGTCGCTCAGATCAACGGGTAGGCACAATTTGCGCAGGGAGCAGCCGGAGCAGGCGGTGCGCGGGCAGGAATGAGAGGTCGATTGCACTTGTGATCTATGAGGTTATTGCACGTCAAGGGGGCCGGAATATGACATGGAATTTGACCTATATCAAACCCATTTTGCGGTATCCTGCGACTTTCCAAGAAACCGATGAGATTCAAGCTTTACCATGTCAGCCATTAGAGAAATAAGCTCTCAGCTCGAGGTCGATCTGGACCTGATCCGCCGTCTGGACAAGAACGGCCCGCGCTACACTTCCTACCCCACGGCGGACCGTTTCGCCGAGGCGTTCAATGCCGAAACTTACATCCAGTGGGTGCGCAAGCGCGAGACCGTCGGCAGCTCCCGCGCCCTCTCGCTGTACGTCCACATCCCGTTCTGCAACACCCTCTGCTTTTATTGCGCCTGCAACAAGGTCGTCACCAAGGATTTCAGCAAAGCCGACCAGTACGTCCAGTACCTGACCAAAGAGATCGGGATGCAGGCCGCTCTGCTGGGCAAGGATCGCCGCGTCGAGCAACTGCACTTCGGCGGCGGCACTCCGACCTTCCTGAGTGATGCCGAGCTGCGCACCGTGATGGATGCCATCCGCAAGAACTTCGAGCTGGTGAAGGATGGTGAATATTCCATCGAGATCGACCCGCGCAAGGTCAGCGACGCCACCGTCGCCCTGCTCGGCGGCATGGGCTTCAACCGCATCAGCATCGGCGTGCAGGACTTCGACCCCGAAGTGCAAAAGGCGGTCAACCGCATCCAGAGCGAGGAAGAGACGCTGCAGGTCATCAAGGCTGCGCGCGCCAACGGCTTCCAGTCGGTGAGCATCGACCTCATCTACGGCCTGCCCAAGCAGACCATCGCAGGCTTCAAGACTACGCTGGACAAGGTCATCGCGGTGAATCCCGATCGCCTCTCCATCTACAACTACGCGCACATGCCCAAGCTGTTCAAGCCGCAGCGCCGCATCCATGACGAAGACCTGCCGGCAGCGCAAACCAAGCTCGATATCCTCAAGCTGGCGGTAAATACGCTCACCGATGCGGGCTATGTGTACATCGGCATGGACCACTTTGCCAAGCCGGACGACGAGCTGGCCGTGGCGCAGCGCGAAGGCCGCCTGCACCGCAACTTCCAGGGCTACTCCACCCACTCCGATTGCGACCTCATCGCCGTCGGCGTCAGCTCCATCGGCAAGGTCGGCCCGACCTACAGCCAGAACTTCCGCGAGTTGGAACCGTATTACGACGCGCTGGACAAGGATGTCCTGCCCATCATGCGCGGCATGGAACTGAATCGTGACGACGAGATACGCCGTGCCATCATCCAGGCGCTGATGTGCCATTTCGAGATTTCCAAAGAGTCCTTCAATACCGCCTGGCAGATCGATTTCGATCAGTACTTCGCCGCCGAGCTCAAAGAGCTGGCCGACTACGAAAAGGAGGGGTTGCTGGTGATGTCGCCGAAATGGCTCAACGTCACACCCAAGGGCCGCATGCTCATCCGCAACATCTGCATGGTCTTCGACAAATACCTGCGCGAAAAGCAGGAGCGTGCGCATTACTCCAAGGTCATCTAGAACCTGGAGACAGAACAACAAGCATCCGGAGCGAGAGAAACAATGAAACGTGTAGATGACTTCCGCCTGAAGTTCGGCAAACAAGAGCTGGTCCCGATCATGATCGGGGGCATGGGCGTGGACATCTCCACGGCGGAACTCGCGCTGGAAGCGGCGCGTCTGGGCGGTGTCGGTCATATCTCCGATGCCATGCTGCCTACCGTAACGGACCGCCGCTACGACACCGACTTCGTCAAGACCAAGCTGCAGCAGTTCAAGTACAACATCGACAATTCCAACAAGTCCGAGGTCAAGTTCGACCTTGGTCATATCGCCGAATCCACCCGCCTGCACGTGAGCAAGACCATGGAAGCCAAACGCGGCTCCGGTGCGATCTTCATCAACTGCATGGAAAAGCTGACCATGAACGCGCCCAAGGAGACACTCAAGGTGCGCCTGTGGGAAGCCATGTCGGCGGGCATCGACGGCATCACGCTGGCGGCCGGTCTGCATCTGGGCTCGTTCGGCCTGATCGAGGATCATCCGCGTTTCCGCGACGTGAAGCTCGGCATCATCGTCTCCTCGCTGCGCGCGTTGCAGCTGTTCCTGCGCAAGAACGCGCGCACCAACCGTCTGCCCGACTACATCGTGGTCGAAGGCCCGCTGGCCGGCGGCCACCTCGGCTTCGGTCTTGACGACTGGATGAAGTACGATCTGCGTACGATCACGAATGAGATCCACCAGTACCTGCGTGATGAGAAGCTCGACATCCCGGTGATCCCGGCCGGCGGTATCTTTACCGGCAGCGACGCCACCGCGTTCCTGGAAGAGGGCGCCGCCGCCGTGCAGGTGGCGACGCGTTTCACCGTCGCCGAGGAATGCGGTCTGCCCGCCGAAGTGCAGCAGGAATACTTCAAGGCCAGCGAGAACGACATCGAAGTGAACACCACCTCGCCCACCGGCTACCCGATGCGCATGTTGAAGAACAGCCCGTCCATCGGTTCCGGCATCCGTCCCGGCTGCGAATCCTACGGCTACCTGCTCGATGCTAACGGCCATTGCGATTACATCGACTCCTACAACCGCGAAGTTGCGCTGCATCCGGGCGAGAAGAAGATCGCGGTGTTCGACAAGACCTGCCTGTGCACGCACATGCGTAACTTCAAATGCTGGACCTGCGGCCAGCTCACTTACCGTCTCAAGGACACAACGCGCAAGGCGGAGGATGGGAAATATCAGATCCTGAGCGCGGAACACATCTTCAAGGACTACCAGTTCAGCACCGACAACAAGGTCGCGCTGCCGGATTGAGGGTTTTCAATGGTTTATAATCCACCCATCGTTTCTCGCTGGGTGGTGATATGAACAAGTATCTCAAGTACAGCCTGTGGGCGCTCGGCGGCATTGTGGCATTGGTCGCTGCAGCGGTCGCCTTCATCGCGCTGACCTTCGATCCCAACAGCTACAAGCCGCAGATCATCCAAGCGGTCAAGGACAGCAAGCAGCGCACCCTCAGGCTGGATGGCGAGATTAAGCTGCATTTCTTCCCCAGCATCGGCGTCAGTCTAGGCGGCGTCTCGCTGTCCGAATTCCAGAGCGAGCAGGAATTCGTCGCGGTCGACAGCGCCAGCGTCTCGCTCAAACTGCTGCCCCTGCTCACCAAGCGGCTCGTGGTGGACGAGATCGCGGTCAGCGGCGTCAAGGCGCAATTCATCAGATACCGGAACGGCAAGACCAACCTCGACGACCTGATGGGCAAAGAAGCGGTCCCCGCCGCGCCGGATGTCGCGCCCGCAGCCGGGCCAAGCGTGCCGATGGTGTTCGACATCGCCGCGGTACAGATCGACAAGACCTCGCTGAGCTACAGCGACGAGACATCGGGCGCACGCTACAGCGTGAAGGATCTGAGTCTCAAATCCGGACGCATCGCCAACGGTGTGCCGACCAACATCGATTTCGCCGCGCACATCACGTCCAACAAACCCAAACTGGATATCGCAGCGCAGATCAAAACCACTTTGACCTTCGATCTGGAGAAGGGTCTGTACCGGGCACAAGCCCTTGACCTGCAAGCCAATGGGGCGGCGCTCGACATCACCAATTTCGCCGTGAAGGCGGGCGGCGATGCCAGTGCGCAGCCGGCCACCCAGGAATTCGCGCTGAACAATTTCGCGCTTACGGCCAGCGGAGTGAAAGGAAAAGACCGCTTCGAAGCCAGGCTGGATGCACCCGCCCTGTCTCTGACCCAAGACAAGTTCAGCGGCGCCCGCATCGCGGTCAGCGGCAAACTGGACGGCGCGGCGGGCAATGTCGTCGCTGCGCTGTTGCTGCCCGATGTCGAGGGCACTGCGCGTACCTTCAAGGTCAGCTCGCTGTCGCTGGATATCGATCTGAAACAGCCCGAGCAGGCCTTCAAATTGAAGTTCTCCTCTCCCGTTACCGGCAGCATCGAAGCGCAGCAGTTCAACCTGTCCGACCTCAGGCTGGCGCTCAACGCCACCGGCGAGAAACTGCCGGGCAAGAGCATAGACAGCGAACTGAAAGGCGAAGTGCAGGCCGACTTCGGCAGGCAGAATATCGAGGCCAAGCTGGCGGGCGGCTTGCTGCAGAGCCAGATCAAGGCCAAGTTCGCGCTGAAGAACTTCAACGTGCCGGTGATCCGCTACGACCTCGAGATCGATCAGTTCGATGCCGACCCCTACATGCCGAAGAAGACGGCGGAAGCCAAGGAGAAGGGCAAGGACAAGAAGGCGGAACCCGAACAACCGTTCGATCTATCGGCATTGAAGACACTGAACCTGGAAGGCAGCGTGCGCATCGGCTCACTCAAGGCGGCCAACATCAAGGTCGCGCAACTGCGCGTGGATGTGAAAGCGAAGAACGGCATCGTCAACGTCGCGCCGCTTTCGGCCAGGATGTATCAGGGCAACATAGACAGCAAGGTCAGCATCAACGCCGCGACCAATGGCTTCGCCGCAAACGCGAAACTGAGCGGCATCGACATCGCCCCACTGTTGAAGGACGCCGCCGATCTGGAACTGGTCGAAGGGAAGGGCAATATCGCGCTCGATCTCACCAGCAAGGGCAACACCGTGGGCGCGCTGAAAAAAGCGCTCAACGGCAAAGCGACAGTCGATCTGGCCAACGGCGCTGTCAAGGGAATCGATCTGGGCAAGCTGGTGCAGGGTATACAGAACCTGAGCAAAGAGACCACCACGCAGACACTCGGCGTCGACAAGAACGAAAAGACCGCCTTCAGCGAGTTCAAGGCCAGCTTCAAGATCAGGAACGGCATCGCCCACAACGACGACCTCGCTGTGAAGTCCACCGTGCTGCGCATTGCCGGCAACGGCGACATCGACATCGGCCGCGACAATATGAACTACAACGCCAAGGCCATCTTCGCCAAAACCGCGCAGGGCAAGACGGCGACCCTGCCGGTCAACGTCAGCGGTGCCTTCGACGACCTCAGGTTCAAGGTCGACTACGCCGCCCTGTTGAAGGACGTGACGAAGCAAAAGTTCGACGAGAAAAAAGATCAACTGAAAGAAGACGCCAAGACCAAAGCGCGCGAAGAGCTGAAAAAGGGGCTGAAGGGCTTGTTCAAGTGAGCGGTTCGCGACGTATCTGAGACCGCTCATGCCATTCTTTGCCCAGCGCCTCATCACCTGGCAGCGCAGCCACGGTCGCCATGACCTGCCCTGGCAGGGGCAGGATGCCTATCGCGTGTGGCTGTCCGAGATCATGCTGCAACAGACACAGGTCGCCACCGTTATTCCGTACTACCGGCGTTTCGTCGCCTCCTTCCCCAACATCGCCGCACTCGCCGCCGCCAGCGAGGACGAAGTTCTCGCCCACTGGAGCGGCCTCGGCTACTACGCCAGAGGCCGCAACCTGCACAAGGCAGCACGCATCATCGCCGAAAGATTCAACGGCGTATTTCCGCGCAAATTCGAAGACATCGTTGAACTCCCCGGCATCGGCCGCTCCACCGCAGCCGCTGTCTGCGCACTGGCGTATCACGAACACCGCGCGATACTCGATGGCAACGTCAAACGCGTGCTCGCCCGTTACTGCGGCATTGAAGGTTGGGGGGGTGAGAAAAAAGTCGAGGAGAGACTGTGGCAGCAGGCTGAAGCCTTGCTGCCGCCAGGCGATGTCGCCATCTACACCCAGGCCCTGATGGACATGGGCGCAACCGTCTGCGTGCGCAGCCGACCCCGATGCGCAGCATGCCCGGTGCAGGCGGATTGCGTTGCCGTGCAGACCGAGCGCACAGCCGAACTTCCCACGCCGCGTCCGAAGAAGGCAGTGCCGGAACGGTCGGCGGTCTTTCTGTTGCTCACGCACGGCAACGACATCCTGCTGGAGAAGCGGCCCGGCAGCGGTATCTGGGGTGGGTTGTGGTGTCCGCCACAATTTGATGATGAGGATGCGGCGCGGGATTGGTTCTTGCGTAGTGGGATGGAAGCGAGAGGCGGTGAAAGGTTGGAAGAGTTCACGCATACCTTTACGCATTTCAGATTGCATATCACGCCGTTGAAGGTTGAGTTGGCGCGCAAGCCTTTGCGTGCTGCGGAGCCCGGGAGGGTTTGGTTGGAGGTGGGGGAGGCGTTGGGGGGGGCGATACCGACGCCGGTGAGGACGCTATTGAACCAACTCCAGACCGTTCGCCCTGAGCCTGTCGAAGGGTCGCCGCGAAGCGGCGTGCAACCTGCGGACTCCTCTGGCCGTTCGTCCTGAGCCTGTCGAAGGATGGGCGAAGCCCGCTGGTTTGTTTTACTTCAAATTCAAAAGCAAAACCGTCGGGGGTAGCCCGACAGCTAGTCACTTTTCTTGTCTTGCCAAGAAAAGTAACCAAAAGAAGGCGCCCCCTGATGCGGCGCGCGATAAATCAAAGCAATTTGCGCGATAACTGATAGCTGCTTTTCATTTTATCAGGCGCAATAGAATTGTTACTGGTAAAAGATAGAGAAGCGCTCTACTTCAACTGCTGTAATTCCCCTTCCCAAACCACCTTACCGCCCAATACATCACCCTGCGCCGCCACGTAGCCACGCCGAGCACTTCCATCGCCTCCAGATACACATCATCTGCGTAGCGTTTGCTGCCGGTGGCGTTGTCGTAGAGGTAGTCGTGCAGGATCGCGGCTTTGGCGTATTGGCCGTGGGGTGGGAGGATGGTCCAGAGTAGGCGCGGGGTGCTGGCCAGATCGGTGACGAAGCCTGCGGGGACTTCGATCACGTCGTCGCTGGGCAGGTTGCCGATGTGGTACTGGAACGGGGTCAGCAGCTCCCACTTGAAGTTATCCAGCATGCGCAGGTTGGCGGGAGTGGTGAAGGTGCTCATGCCCACACCACCGCATCAAGTGCTGCCGTGGCTGCTTCCACATCGGCGGCACCAGCACTGGCCGGGACGATGGCGGCGATCTGCGCCTGCAGCATGGCGTTGCGCACCAGGTGCCCCAGGATGCCAGCCTTCACGTCGCTGCCTGCTTGCTGGATCTGCGCGGCGGCGTGCGGGCGGTAGGCCCAGACTCCGGTGGCCACGTCCTGGCACATGTGTGGCGTGGTCCAGTCGGTGGGATGGTTCAGCAGGCTATCCACCACGCTGGCATTCAGGTTCTGCTGGTCCAGCACCTTGCTGGGGTACAGGTGAGCCGTGCCGAGGGCGTTGCTGATGAAGCCCATCACGCAGGCCGCATCGCAGTGGTCCACGATCACCTTGCTCTTGTCCGCCTTCAGCTCGTCGAAGGTCTTGGGCGCGACCGGGGCGGTGGTTGGCGCGTTGGCCAGCCAGGCATCCAGCAGCGGCTGGAACTGGGTCATGTCGGTGATCTTCACGTTCGAGAGGTCGTTCTTCTCGATGTGACCCTGAGCAGCGACTGTGTCGAACTGCACGGCGTGAATTCCGGTGAGCAACCCGCCAGCGTCCTGCACCGGGCGGAATACCCCGTTAAAACCTACCTGTCCGTCGATGATCGTGATTTTCATGTCTTGTCTCCTTCAATTTGTACAAATCCGCCGTGCACAGCCGATCCATTCGGACCGGCTGCCTTCCACTCAACTTCACCCGGCCCAGCGATACGGCTCTGCTGCACCTGCCCGATGGCCTGCACGATGCCGCCCATCAGCGATTGGGTTAACTGCTGTGCCGTCGCTGCCTCGTTGCGCAGACTCTCGACTGCAGCCCCCGTTTCGCGATTCACCTTGCTGTTCTCGATCAGCAGCACCGGCGTCCAGCAGAAAGCGCAGTCGCCGTTGTTCGTCACCGTGCCGTCCTGCGGGTTTTTGCCCTGCACCACCACCCAGAAGCGGCACTTCACCATCTCCGGCTTGCCTTCCACCATACGGATCGCGCCGTCTCCGATGCACTCCTGGCCGCCCATCATCGGGCAGATAATTTTTGCGTTTTCAGCCATGCTCAGCTCCTAGTTCTTCGACGCGATGATGAAGTCGTTGTATTTAATGGCCGTGGTGATGCCGTGGGAGTGGGATGCGCCACCGCCAGCGTTGTTGGTAGATATCCCGGTCGCGGCAGAGTTGTTTGTGGCGGTCGTGCCACTTGTCCCGCTTCCTGCGCTATACAACGGAACGCTGTAAGTAGTTCCACCGCCAGAACTAAGGTCCACCTGCACCGATGCACCAGCTACTGTCGTGTGTGCGTGGCTATTTTGCGAATGGTTATGGCCTGCATCAGTCACGCCATGCGCATGCGCCGGAATATTGCTCGTCGTCAATGTATAAGCCGCCGTCGCCGTCTGCCCATTGAAGGTGCTGAAAGCCGTCGACCCTCCACCCACCACCGCGCCGGTGACGATGCGCATGATGCTGTCGTTCAGCGCGGCCGTCGTGTCCTTGGTCCACCCCGTCGGTGCGGTGGTCTGCTGGAATGTCATGCGCGTGCCGGCAGCGAACTCGGAAGACGGCTTGCCCACCGTGATCAACCCTGCACCATCGCACTTCACCAGACAGCTCTGCCCCGGCAGCAGCACCACCGTTGCCGCACCGTCGATCAGCTCGGCCAGATTCGGGTCTAGGGTGATGTTGCCCGCACCGTCGTTGCGCACGTTGCACCACCAGCCATCCGTCAGCGTGGCGGCTGCGGTGAAGTCAAGTGCGAAGGTGCCCGCGCAGGAGAACGTCTTGCCGTGATCCCCCAGCAGCACGGTGTAGGCCGCTGCCTTGGCTACCACCGACACCGCATCTGCGCTGGCGTAGATCATCCACTTGGTATTGGCTGCATCGCGCCGCCAGTACAGGTTGTTGGTGGTTTCGAGTGCGAGCATTCCGCCGACCAGGTTGGTGGTGGGCAACGCGGCGCCGCTGAATACTGTTTTTAACGCATTCAGTCCGTCCAGCATCTTCTGGATATCGACGGCGGGCGATGTGACTGCCGGGTCGATTTCGGGGATGGTCCAAACTTGGCTCATGGTCTTTCCTCTCTAATATCCAGGCACGACGATATCCGCCGTCCCGGCTTTGGCTGCGTTGGTCGAATCGTAAATGTTCACGGTGATGTCGTTGACGGTCTTGGCCACGGTCACGGTGTCACCGGCCGCGCCATTGAGAAGCGTGACGCTCACGGCATCCAGCGCCGTGAACGGCGGGTTGAAGGTGATGGTCTTGCCCGCCAGCGGGATGGCTTCGTTGGGGAAGCGTTCCAGGCGGTCCGGTACGTCCACCGTGATGGGGAAGCTGTTGAAGCGGATCTGGAAGTTGGTCTGCACCACAAAGCTGGCGCGCATCTTGTAATAGCGGCACGTGCGCAGGCCGGGCACGAAAGGCTGCCAACCGGTCCAGACGATGTTGTCCGCCGAGGTGTCGATCTCGAATATGGCCGAGACCGCGCCGCTTGGGCCAAACCACGTCCAGTTGTTGCCATAGGAAGACCAGGGCATGTTCCACGTCGACCAGCTCGTGCCCAACGGAATCACATCGAGCTGAGGTGCCACGCCGAAGTGCGCATCGAGCACGCGGCCGAGGTCTTCCACATCGGTCACATAGTTGCCGCTGGTGAGCGGCAGGCTCTCCGACATCCACGAGCCGGTGTAGCTGCTCCAGAGCTGGGTCAGGCTGGCCCAGCTATTGGCATAGGCCAGTGTTAGCGCGGCACCGTCGTGCACCATATCAGTCAGCGTGCCGGGCCAGCCGTAGGTGCCATCATCGTCCACCAGCACCACGTTGACATCAGTGTTCGCGGCCAGATAGAACGAGGTGGCAACGCGCGAGAAGTTTCCGCTGGTGTCAACGGCCTTGATCAGGAAGGTGCCGCCATGCGGGGAGACGTGCGTCAGCGCGGTGCGTGCGGTGGTGGCGATGTTGAGCGCGGTTTCCCACACGCCGCCCAGCCTGATCTCGTAATGGTGCACATCCAGATCGGCGACTGGGTTCCATGCAAAGTAAATGTCATTGCCCTTGCGCGAGACGATGAACCCCGTCACGTCTGCAGGCGGCGCGGTCTTGCCCAGCAGGATGATGGTGGCCGTGGCTGGTGCGCTGGGCTGGCCCATCACGCCGATGGCCTGCACGCGCACTTCGACCTTGCCATTGGGCGGATCGATGATCTCAGTGCCGGTGGCCAGCACGTCCGGCAGCAGGTTCCAGTTGCCGGTGCGCGAGCGCCAGGAGACGCGGTAGCTGCTGGCGCGCAACACGGCATCCCACGACACCGACATGCGCACGCGCACGATGCCCTGCATGCGCACCAGGTCTTCGGCTAGCGCCAGATTGCCGGGCATGGCGGGGGCGGTGGTGTCGATGCTGCTCACCGGGGGGATGCGCAGCGCCAGGTTGTTCTCGACCAGGTCGTATTTTCCAGCGTAGTGCTTGAGCGCGGTGATGCTGAATTCGTTCTTGCCCGTCTCGGCCACCGACAGCACGCGATAGGTCTGCGTGGCGAGATCGGAGGCGGAGACCGCCCAGACGGCATTGGCCTGCGGCACAGCGGCCAGCGGCGCGGCCAGTGCCAGCACGGCGGTGCTGCCCGGCGCGTTGACCACGTCGGCGCTGGCAACCGTACCATCCGGAAGCACGACCGATGCGAGGTAGGTTTTGCCTGCCTCGATGTCGATGGCCGCATCGATCACCAGCGACGAGGCCGTGCTGCCCGCGCTGGCCAACCTGCCGCTGAAACGCTTGCCCGCCCGGTGGGCATCCTGAATGGCGATGACCTTGCCGGGGCGCAAGTAGGCGGAATCCAGCGCGGCCTTGAAGCCGACCGTCTCGCTCTCGAAACGCTCGGTATAGAGCAGCCATTTGCCGACGCGGTTCGCCTGCCCGCGCGAGGTGCAGCCGAAGGCGACCACATCGGCCTGGATGACGCCGTAGCGCGCCACCATATATTCGTCCTGCACGTACTCGACCTTTTGGCGATAGGCATCCTCCGGATCGTTCCAGGTCACCAGCGCCACGGTGTGCCGCGCGCGGCGCGATACACCGGAATAGCTGAACTCGCCATTGATCACATTGGCGCGGGTAAAAAGGGCCACCGGGTCGCTGGGCGCATCCTGCACGGCGGAGATCTGCCCGCTCTCCCAGTACGTCATGCCACGGAAGGACGACGCCAGGCTGTTGAGCACGTTGAACGCCTCGGCCCGCGTCTGCAAATGGCAGTTGAGGGTAAAACGCGGCTCGGTACTTCCGTAGCCATCCGGCACCATCACGTCGCAATACTGGGCGATGCCATACAACCACCACTTGTTCACCAGCGCCGCATCGATGTAGCGGCCCAAGCCATAGCGGCCGCTGGTACACAGGTCGTAATAACACCAGGCCGGGTTGTTGGTGTAGGCGATTCGGAACGTGCCGTCCCACACGCCGGAATAGGTGCGCAGCACCGGGTCGTAGTTGGTCGGGATCTTCACGCGCATTCCGCGCACTCGGTAGGCACGGCGCGGAATGCTGGGGAACACGCGCGCATCGATGCTCAAGCCGATGGCTGCCGTGTTGGGCATGCTCAACTTCTGGTCGATGATGCCCGCGATGGATTCCAGATACAGGTCGTTGCGCATGGTGGACGATGTGCTGTCCGCCGTGGTCTTGGTAACGCGCACATCCCACGGGCCGGTGCCGGTGAGCGGGATGCGATAGGCGCGGTCGTACTTGGTGGTGGTTTTGCCGCTGAACGCATCGTTTACCTTCACCACATAGCCGCCGCCGTTGTTCTGCACTTCGATCTTGAAGGCGATGGTAGTACCGCCGGTATTACCGCCGGAATCCTGGGCGAACATGGCGAGCGTGGAAAGGCGCACCCGCAACGCATTGGCATTGGCGTTCACCAGGCTGCGCACGACCGGCGAGCCGTTGGAAACCTTGACGCTGTAGGGTGTCTCGCTCTCGATCGATGAGAACATCGGGATGTACGGCTGCCCCTGCGTTCCCTTGGTGCTGTACACCGTGAGGTTCTTGAAATTGTAGGTGCCGTTCGGGTTCTGAATCGGCGTGCCGTCCAGATAGATAGACTTGAGGCCGTCCACCAAGCCCTCGATCTCGCCCTCGCACAGGCCATCCAGCAGATAGGCCGTGTCGCGGCTGTGCAGGCTGTCCGGCTGCTCTACCGGCGTGGAACTCTGCCCGCCTTCGTCGCCGCCAGCGCCCCGGATGATGTCGGATTTAATGTGCTTAGAGCGCATAGTGCACCGGGTCGTTGACGGCATCGCCGCTCACGACCTGCTCCGAGTAAATACTGGCCGACAGCACCTGCGAACCGATCTCCATCTCGCCGTAGCAGATCGGCACCGAGTTGCCCTGGGCGGTGGTGTTGACTGCGCCGTCGTAGACGAAGTTGGGTTTGTTGTCGGGGGAGGCGTTCATGTCGGGCGGCTTGGGCGCGCCGAGCAGGAGCTGGCCGACGCCGGAGATCACCATTGCGTAACCGATGTTTCCCAGCCATTCCCAACCAACCGTACCGCCAGACGCCCAGATCAACACCGCGCCGACGATGATGTTGACCGCCGCGTCCTTGGAACCCGCGATCACCGGAACGATACGAATAGGCGCGCCGCCGTGCGGGTAGTCGAGTTTGTCGGCATTGGGTTGAAGCTCGCGGTCGAGCCAGACACGAAAGCCGGGCTTGTATTCCAGCAGCGCCTGCTCGAAGCCCTTGAGCTGAATGCACAGCGCCTGCACGGCCTCACGCGGGCTGGCAACATCGAGCTCAAAACGCTTGCCGAAGCGCTTGGCGAGGAAGCCGGATAGGATGACTTGGGTCAGCATCTGGAACGGTGCCTCAGAATGTGCAGCGTGTGCTTCTGCCAGTAGCCGCCGTACATGTCGCGGCGCGAGAGCTGTTTCACCAGGTGGTGCAGGATGACGTTGTCGCCCAGGTAGACCGCCGCATGGTTGGCGACATCGCTCTGCACCTGCATCAGGATCACGTCGCCCGGCTGCGGCGTGTGCACGGCCACAAAGCCCGCCTCGGCGAAGCGATCGGCGTAAAGGTTCTGCCCGCGCTCCCACCAGCCCCATGAGTCGTCGCGCACGTAGTACGGCAACATGATGCCCAGCTCGCGTCGGTAGTAGTCCAGCACCAGGGTGTAGCAGTCCAGCACGCCATACACGAACTGGCGGCCGATCAGCTGCGCCTCGTAGCCGCTGGGTTCGAAGATGCCGAACGCCTCGGTCTGCGGGTTGACGATCACCCAGGGCAGGCCGCTGTCTTCACAGGCGACCTTGTCGGCCTCAGACGGCTGCACGTTGGCGAACGGATGCGAGTGGACGATGGCGATGATCTCGCCCTGATCTTCGGCGCGGGCGAAGTCTTCGTGGTGGATCTGGAAGTGCTGGCGCGGATCGTCGGCCAGGTTGCGGCAGGCGACGTAGCCGCGATCGCGCCCGACATTGACGATGACGCCGCAACATTCTCGCGGAGATTCGGCCTGCGCGTGGGCGAGGATGGCGGCCTTGAGCGATTCGGACAGGATGATCATCGCACCAACCCCACACCGGGAAACCCGCCATAGGGCAGGGTGGCAAATTCGCCGAAGCGCAGCTTGCAGGAAGCGAGTTTGCCGCCGCACATGTCGTTGAGCGAGGTGATCGGGTTGCCGGTCTCGTCCAGCACGTTGTCGTTGGTGTCGGCGACGGGGCCACCCGCGTAGGAACATTCCGACGAGCGATACACCCAGGCGCAGCAGTTGGCGATGTACTGCCGCGAAGGCAGGTTGATGCCCGCCACGTCGAACGGGCACGCCAGTTCGAATTCCATGAAGATAGGGTTCTCGGACGCCATGCGGTCGATGAACCAGATTTCGTCCGGGAATGCCTGGGACGGGTCGGCATAGGGGTTGCCGCTGGGGAAGTTAACGCCGTCCAGGTACTTGGCCAGCGTCTTGCGGCGGGTGATCTTGGCGCCGCTCAGCGCATCGTACAGCGCCGCATACGCACCCACCTCGCCCAGCACGTTGGAGATTTTCATCTTCGGGCGCGGCAACTGACCCTTGCCGGACCACTCGAAGCCAGACGCCTCGATCGGCATCGGCGCATAGGTGTTGGTCTGCCACACGATGGGCGCGGCGATCTCGTTGGTACCGGCGTGGAAGTAGAGCTTTTGCGGCGCGCCCAGAATGGTGGCGTCCAGCTCGAACAGCTCGATGATGGCGCTGTGTTCGAGGGATTGGATCTCGGCGCGGATCATGCTGGCACCTCGACAAAGGTGCAGCGGAGGCTGCCGTTCGGCCCACCGCCCTGGATGCGCTCCCAGCCGGTCTCGGCGTCGCAGATCCACTTGCCAGCCGCGCCATGCGGCGGCGTCCAGTCGAACTTGATGTACCCGCCATGCTCGACCAGGAATGCCTCGGCCGCATCCAGTTCGGCGGCCTCGCGGTTGTTCAGCGCCACGGTCCAGCGGCGCAGCAACGAATTGATGCCGTCCGGCCCGCGCTGAGCGTAGCCGTCGCCGAATTGCGCCTTCAGCACGCGCGGTTTAACGGTCTTGGTACCGTCCTTGCTGACCAGCCAGATGAAAATAGCCATCAGGCAGCCCTCGCCAGCAAACCGCCCGGACGCATCTCTTCCAGGATCACGCTACGCGACACGGTGGCAATCCTGTTTCCAAGCTTGGCAAGGGCGTCGTTGTTCGACTGTGTCTGCGTATCGCCGCTCTTGGCGTCGACGTTCACCTGGATGGAGAAGACGTTGCCGCCGCCGTTCACGCCAACCTCAGAACCAAGCGGTTTGACGTAGCCACCACGCCCACCCATCATCAGGTAGTCGCTGCCGTCTTGGTGGAACAGCTCGGGCCCCATCTCATTCACTCGGTACAGACTGTTTGCAGCCACAGGGCCGCCGCTGGCGCGCGGGGTGGCAGATCCCAAGGAATAATCCGGGTTCCAGTCGCTGCCGGTGGATGTTGCCCCAGAGCCAGAACCACCACTGAACCAGCCAGCAACAGTGCCGATGAGCTGCGCATTCGCCTTGGCCACCTGAATGCGGACCAGCTCGTTGATGATGGTGTCGCCGAAGCTGCGCCAGTCGGCCTTACCCTTGCGGATAAAGCTGACCTCCTGCGCCTCCATGCTCTTGAACGATGAAGTGAAGAACCGCTCGCTCAGTGCGGCAGTGTTGGCGGCTTCGTCCTGGTACTTGCGCATGGCGATGGCAGCGCCGTATTCCCAACTGGCGTTGTTCTTCTCGACTTGCATGCGCAATGCTTCCATCGCGGCGATCGCATCTCTTTCGCCGGCATTGATCTGCGCCGTCTTGGACTTTGCTTCTTCCTTGCTGAGATTCAGTTTGTCCAGGCTCTCGCGGGCGCGGTCTGCTTTTTCGCCGACCAGGGCAAGGTTGTCGGCGTGCTGCTTGTCCGCAGCAGACAACAGCGGCGATTGGATATCGCGCTGACGCTTGGCAATTTCGCGGTCGTAGTCGGCGATCAGGCCGTTGACGATGGAGTCGCCTTTGTCTTGGTCGGCGTTGGCTTTCTTGGAATACTGTTTTTCGATCTCGGCTTTCTTCTGTTGATATTGTTTTTCAAGTGCTAAAAGTTCTTGCTGGTTGCTCTTATGGATTACCTTTTGCTCTTCAAAACGCTGTTTTAGATTTTGCAATTCAGAGGTGTGCTTTTCTTGCGGGGTTGAATGCAACGAGTCCCAAGATGCGTCGCTCCGCGCAGTCTCCTGCTTCAGTTCCTTGCTGAGACGCCGGTATTCTGCAATGAGCTTCTGTGAGTCATCGTCCAGCTTCTTCAGGTCTTTTTCGTCGTAGGAAAGCCACTGAACCGGGATCTTCTTTGCGATCTGTTCGCGTTCGCGGTTCAACAGATACACCGCGTCTGAGGCACGCATATCTTCAGTTGCTCTCTTTGAAGCAGTGATCGCTCTGTCGGCGGCACTCTCCGCCTCATGTCCCCAGTAGTACCAAGCCGCACCACCGGCCACTGCTGCAGCGGTCACACCGGCGATCGCCAGTCCGATTGGAGAGATCAGCGCAGGCAGGATATTGGAGTGGGTAGCCAACGTAGCAAAGGTGCGCGGCATTTGGGAGAAGTCGCCCGTCAGCGCTTCCTTGCCAAGCTGCATCAGCTCGCGCCGGGCATACTGCGTGTTGAGGCCGAGAGAAGACATTGAAGTAGAGGATGCTGTGGTGCCGTTCTTCAGCATCACCATCTGCTGCTGCATGGCGGCATACGCCTGGTCGACCCGCGCATCGCTGCCCGTGCCGATCTGCCCGCCCGCTGCGGCCGAGTCCAGTTTCTTGAAGTCTTCCTGCAGCTGGCGCAACTTCGCGCCCAGCGGATCGTAGCGGTCGAGCAGCTTGTTGACGCTGGAAGCGGTCTGCACGTTGGTCTCGACGTGCTTGCGCATCGCCGAATCGATGTACGAGTACTGCGTCGCCATCTTGCCGCCAGTGCTGGTCAGGCGCTCCATCCTGGCGCGCGTTTCCTCCATGTCGGCATTTGCAGACTTGCCGTCATAGGTCAGGCGCATTCCAAAGGTCAGCTCGCTCACTCAGTCTCTCCGTGCAATTCCAGCAATGCTGCCGTTTCCATGACTTTCAGGCCGTTAAACAGATCGGGCCACGCCCGCCGCTTAACGCCCATCAACTCCAACGTGTCTTTGATCTGCCGGTTGTCCAGCACCAGGCGCGAAGTGCCGTCTGCCGTCTTGCCGATGACCCAGTGCGCCTCCAGTTCAAGGAATGTGCGCACCGCGGTCTCGTTCTCCGGCCAGATGCCGAACGGCGCATTCCGGTCGGCTTTGATCTGGTCTGCCAGCCCGAAGGCGGCAAGGTCTTCGTCCAGCTCGTCGCTGCCGCCGAAGCGCCCGGTTGCCCAGCGCCTGGCGGCAGCCTTCAGTTTCCCAGGCGGGCCCCGCTGCGGATCTCGAAGATCGCCTGCCACAGCCCGATGGATAAGTGCTGTCCGTTTACACCCTGGATCTGCCGTTGAAGCGTCTCGACGCTGAACGGCACAGATTCGCCCTTGGCATCCTTCGGGCCATCCCAGCCGACCATCAGTTGCGGGAACAGCACGGCGTTGTCGGCGAGGATGTCGGCGCGACTCTTGCCCGGCACGACATCGACCAGCACCACATCGTCTGGCTTCGCCTCTACCTTCTTCGGGTTCAATATCGCGTCGTATTCATCTTCAGCCAAGCGTTTGAACACACCGGAGAATTGAAATGCGGCGAACTCGCCGCCGTCTGTCGGGATCTTCACGACCACCGGCCACTTGACGGTGCCGGACTGGTCGATGACGAACATGGGATTGGTTTTCTTGTCTGTCATATCGTTCTCACAGGAAAGTCAGTTTGACTTCGTCGTTGCCGGTGACGGGTATCGGAGACAGCGATAGGTCGTAGCCGACCGAGCCATTCAGGTCCACCTCGTTCGCGCCGGTTATATTGGTCTTGAGATCGACCTGCACCTTTGATCCTGCGGTAGTGCCATGCACCACCTGCACCGGCACGTTGGTCGTGGCGGTGGCCAGCGCATACGGGTCGAACGTCGCCAGCAGCTCGGCAAGTATGGTGAGGTTGGCGGTCGGCTGACGATCTCCGATCTTGATCTGCTCGTGGCCGCCGCCGTAGATGTCGTGCGACACCTGGCTTGCCAGGTTGACACCGAACTTCGAATAGAAGCTATCGACGGCATTTACCTTGCACACCAGGGTATTTGCGGCATTGACCGCTTTCTCGATAGGCCAGCCGCTGCGGTCCACAACCGGAGGCGCCGCATCCACCGGCGCGGTGTAGAGCGCAGTCATCTCGACTTTCAGCAGCGGGACGCCCTTGGCATCCAGCGTGATCGATGCCGATCCGCGTACACCCATACCTTTGTGCAGCACGCCGTCGATGTTGATGTAGAACGCACCGGACTCGAATGCCTCGCTGATCAGCGTGTACTCTACCTTGACGCCGGCAGTGATGGTCTCGGCGAATCCGCACGCACGCAGCAACTTGCCGATCTTGGGCACGGTCCCGAGCGCACCGCTACCGGCCAGTGCCACCTCGAACGCCAATTTCTGACGCATAGCAACGATCAGCTTGCCGCTATTCCCCATCCACGGCATCGCGATATTACGGTCGCCGCTTTCCACTTCAAACGGCGTCAGCGACACATTTCGCGCCTCGAACCAGTCAGTACCAACCAGCACCGGATCGAGTGCGTAGGTGGCTTCCATGCCGAACAAGACGGCCTTCTTCTTCCAAAATCGGACATTAGTTGGACTTGGCATTGGTTGCTCCCTTCACAGTGGATTTTCCAGCAATGGTCGATGCGGCTTTGTTTTGTTCGGCGGCGGGCACAGTGCGCTCCTGCAACACGCGCTTGCCGTCAGCATCAATCACATAGGAGCCGCCCTTGCCGCTGTGTTCGTCTTTAAATTCATCGCTCATCAGTAGTTCCTTTCCGTGTATCCGGTCCTAAAGACCAATTGCCACCACAGCACCGAAGCATCCAGCGCCAGCAGCGCCCCGCCGCCGTACTCGCACGGCTCGTAGCCATCGCCGGGCACGAAGCCGAGCATCTGGTCGATCACCAGGCGGCGCAACCGCTCAAATTCGACCTGTGCCGCCACGCCGGATGCGTCACGCAAATTACTCACCGCCAGCACCACCCCGAACTGCTCGGCCACCGGCTGGATGATCGCTCCGCCACCGCCCAACTTGTTCGCACCGGCCGTGTCCCGCGCCGGGATCACGTAAGCAGCGGGCGGGGTCTTCAGGTCGTCGCGGGCGGCGGCGAAGTTCGCCGCCGTGGCCACCTTGCGGAATTCCTGCGCGCCGCCCGGGGTGACGATCAGCTTGAGCGTATCGACGACAGGGGCGAGCAGCATTACCAGCGCCCGCGATCGGTGCGCGAAAAGTCACGCCCGCCGGAACTGATCTCCGCACCGCCAGCCACCTTCACCGGCGCACTGGCCTGATCGATGCCAAGGGAAGCCTTGCCGTTGGATACCTCGCGAAGCTTCCTGATCGCATCGTCGTAGCGCGCCTTTACCTGCTCCGTCGCCTTGGTGTCGTACAGCCGGTACCGGGCAATGTCGCATGCCAGGCGCACCAGCTCGGGCGATGTCTGCGTCAGCGGCAACGAATAGCGGCCGGAAAGGAAACCGTTGATCTCCGCGTCCGTATCGGCCAGAGCCACTGCAACAGCAGCCGCATCGATCTCACCGATACCGGCTTCGTCGGTCAGCTCGATCAGCTCCTGCTGCTTGAAGCGGGTTTCGAGGTCGACTTGAGTGGCGTAGGTCATCGTCCGTCCAACTTGCTGCGAAGTTCATAGCCCATCAGCGGCCAGATCTTCTCGATCGCATTCTTGCGGGCGATCTTGCGGCCCAGTTCGGCGTCGAAGTTCTCTGGGCTGGCGCAGGCCGATTCGCCGGTGACGGTAAAGCCGTTACGCAGGATCAGGACGCAGAAGGTCAGCAGCTCCAGCTCGTGCGGACATTCGTGCACGGCAACCACGCATTTCCCGCCGTCCACATTGACGTGAGCGCCGGAAACGCCGTCGGCAGCAGTGAAATAGTGCTCGCTGGCAATGTTCGCCTCGATGTCCGCAGGCGTGATGCGCGGGGCGGTCAATCCTTTGCCCTGGATCTCCTGCTCGATCTGGTCGCGGCTCATTACTCGGCCACCTCTTCGTCGACCTCGACCTCTTCGACTGTCAGCATGCCTTCGTCCTTGATCAGCGCGATCTGCACCTTGTTCAACTCGGAGAGTTTGACCACCACCCCCACCTTGCTCCAGGAGCGACCCCCACGACGGAAGCCTTCCACACTCGATGTCACGCTCAGCGCAGGCACCTTGATGGTTTTCGTCTTGCCTTTCGCGCCTTCTGCTTCCTCTTTGGCCTTGGCCTCTGCTGCTGCCTTGGCTTCTGCTTCAGCCTTTACCTTAGCTTTGGCCTCTGCTGCCGCCGCAGCCTTGGCCGCAGGATCAGCGCCGGGCGCTGTCGGCTTGCCGCCGCTGGGTTTGTTCTTGTTTGCCATGTCTGTCTCCTTGACCGTTCACTCTGCACACCCCGGAGCCGCACTCACAGCGGCTCCGGTTAGCGTGTTACCTCGCGGGCTGGGTGTATTCCTTAAGCCGCGCCGGTGCTGCCGTAAGACAGCTGCCAGTAGCCATACAGACCGGTTGCGCGCGCTTCGGCGCCGAACTTGTACTCGGCACGGTTGAACACGTCGTCGTTGTCTGCGCTGGTCTGCGACACAAAGATCGGCTTCTTGCGCATCTGCACGATGAACGGCTTCACCGAAGCTTTCTTGGTAACGTGCAGCATCCAGCCGGTGGCACTGGTCAGCGCCGGGTTCACCAGCACAGTCGCGGAACCCTTGTACGGGTTGGGTGAGTTGTCATCCAGCTTGTCCGACTCGCACAGCGTGCGGGCCGTGGCTTCCAGCGCGGGCGGAACTTCCAGCGTGTCCGGGATCAGGCGCAGCGGCATGCCTTCTTCATCCTTGAAGCTCATGACCGTGGTGCGCGCCGCGCCGTAACTTGCCACTGCGGCCGCCTTGGTTGCGCAAGACAGCGCCATCGTGCCCTTGTTGCTCACGCTGGCATCTTTCACCGGGTGATCGGTGTCGTAGTAGAACTGACCGTCGAAGCAGGCTTCGGTGAACGCCTTGTTCTTCAGATCGTCAACGATGATGTCATGCAGTTCGGAGGCCGCTTCGCCAGCCTGTTGAGCCTGCGTGTTGTAGATCCCCAGGCGGTCGTCGTCGATATGATTGCGCTTGACGGCGATGGTGGTTTCCCAATCTTCGTTGACCTTGTAGTACTTACCGGCCTTGAGGTTCTTGACGACCTTGTCACCCAACCACTTGCGCAGCTTCGGGAAGCGGCTGAGCCACATGTAGTCTTCGCCCTCGGCATCGGACTGCACTTCCATCGCCGTCGCCGACCAATTGCCCGGCGCTGCCTTCAGCGTGTTGTTGAAGATGGTTTTCAGGCCGGTGAAGATGCTGGCCAGCGTGTCTTTGTTGACCAGCATGCCAGCCATGCCGATGGCGGGAACATCGAACGAATGTGCGGCGGGCGCGGAAGGCGCGCCGACGATCAGACAGATCGCGGCCAGCACAATCGTGCCGAAGATCCAGAACAGGGGTTTGGTGAGTCTCATGTGATATCTCCTAATTGGTAGAGGGATGTGGTCGACGGATTACTGCACCCAGACGCCATCAGCGTCCAAGCCAATGACGGTGCCAGCCGCAGAACGCGTGTTGCCGCCGTTCGTCAAAGCAACGGTTTCGTCGTCCACGATGTAGCAGACCTTGCCGAGGCTGGCCTGAGTCACCGCATCCGCGCCGGAGTTTTTAAACTTGAACGCTTTCTTGCGGCGAATCTGAACGTTCTTTGCACCGGCGGCACCGCCCGTGTTGTCCACGGTCTCTTCGAAGCGCCCCAGGTAGGTCAGCGTGGTGGCGACTGCGCCGGGGGTGGCGTAGCCGGTGGCGTTCGCAGCAGCGAGGCCGCCCGCAAATGCCTTGACGTTGGCAGCGATGGGCGCCGAGATCAGCTCGCCATCCTGCATATGTGTATCGCGATCAGCTGCTAAAGCCATGTTGTTCTCCCGTTGGTTGGTTAGTCGTCTACGCCGGACAAAGTCTTGGCGTAATCGGCCGGATCGACCCCCAGCAACTTGCATGCTGCGAGCTGGGTTTCGTCGAGGCCGTTTGCATCAGCCGTGCCCTGGGGCTGCTTGCCTTTGGTCTGAGTGGATGTCAGTGCGGCCACACCTTGCGCGCTCTCGACGTAGCCATTCAGCGCATCGAGATCCTTCATGCCCAGATCGCGCGCCCACTTCTCCTGGGGCGGCAGCAGCTTGCCGGACGACAGCGCGGCGGTGACCACCTCGCCGACTTCACGCTCGGTCTTCTCGCTGCGCAGCGCTGCCAGTTCGGTCTGAAGCGCCTGCATGGTGTCCACCGGCACAAACTTGGCAGGATCTGGCGATGCAGACTTCAGCGCGGCGACTTCGGTGCCGAGCGAGGCGACCAGGTTGTCGACACGGAAGCCGGCAGCGGCAGTTGCTTCCGGCGCGGCTGTCTTGATCTTGTCGACGGCTTTTTTCAGTTCCGCGAGGATATCTTCGGCGGTTGCCAGCGTCGGCATGTTGAAAAACCAGCGCAGCTGTTCGAGCAGTTCATCCATTCCATTCTCCTTTGAGGTTGATTCGTCCAACATGAAACTGGCGGCGGCACGGGACAGCACTTCGTCCATGCCGTCGATGCAAGCGGTATTGGTGAGGGCGGCACTGATGATGCCTTTGATGCGACCGGTGACCTTCTCGTAGAGGATCACCGGCGAGATGTACTTGTATTCATCGTTGGAGATGAATTCCTGAGCGCGGGATGTCCAGCGGGATTTGACGAACAGGCCGACGCCTTCCTCCCAGCGCAGCGCAGCACCGGAGAACCAGCCCGCCGCAGGAGCGGGCTGGCCGTTCTTTTCGGCCAGCAGGGTCTGGTGTTCGTAGTCGATGACGAATTCGTTCTGGCGCGCAGAGCAGAATGCGATTACATCCTGGGCGGCCTGCGCATCCATCACCCAGTGCGGCGCATCCTTCGGGCGGCCATCGTTGCCACGAAAGACGCCTGCGGGTGTGAGCTGGATCTCGCCTGCAGCATTCATCGCCACCGAACAGGCGGCGACGGCGAAGCCAAGAGCAGGGGATTTGGGTTTGCGTTTCATGGTTGCCATTCTGGCGATGGCGACCGATGCAGTTAAGCCGGAAACGTTTCCGCAATAAGAAAGCCCCGCGAGTGCGGGGCTGGTGAGGTGCTTTTTTTAGAGTAGCAGAGTACGGATCAAAAGCAAATGCAAAAAACGCACCCCGGCATCAATCTCAACTCGCCTATAAAACGCTTTATAAAGTCCTTGGCGCGCTCAGTGGGTGCAAATCCGTACATCCGCCGCACCCGCCCCGTCCTAGAGCCTAAAAAAGGCTCCCGTTCCGATCCGGGGGAACCTCACCCAGCATCTCGATGTTGCGGATGTGCCGCTCGGTGTATTTGTACTTCAGCGCCAGCTCGCGCTGCGACAGCTCCAGGCTGTCCTTCTGGATCTGCCGATACACCAGGTGCCGCGCTGCGCGCAGGCAGCGCGCCACCTCGTACGTCTCGCCGGGGTGCGCCTTCACCAGGGCGAGATATACCTCGCCCCCAAGCACCCGGAACAGATCCGACTCGGTGTTCGGATTTACCGGCACCCGCACACGGGTCCCGGCGTAAGCCTCCACCAGGCACAACAACGCCGGCAGCCCGTACTCCAGCGCAAACTGCCGCATGCTGGGCGGCAGCAGATCCAGATCGGATTCGTCCAGGACTAGCGTGCCAGCCATTTTTTCAGATCCTCGATCACCGACGACGCCTCGCGGGCATTCAGCCAGTGCAGATCGTCACGGCCCACCTGGCGCTTCACGAACGCGGCCAGCGCAGACTCGGAAGGGTTACGCACCTTGCCCGCCTCGTGCAGCTGCAGCCACAGCGAACGGATCAGCTTGCTCTGCGGATCGTCGGCCAGCTTGCGCGGTTGCTTGGGCGTGCGCTTGAAGCCGCACGCTTCGAAATGTTCCAAAACCTTTTTACGCTCCGCAAAGTCCAGCTCCGTCGACGAACGCTTGCGCGTGAGCGTGAACAGGATGTCACGGTACGCGTCGTCATCCATGCCGAGCTGCTTCTGCGCGATCTTGATCAGCTGGATCTCGCGTTTCTGCTCGGCGTAGCGGGCTGGGTATTTGTTGGGGCGACTCGATTTCACTTTTCCTCCGTTCGTGCTGAGCCTGTCGAAGCACATCTCCCAAAGTCCGCTCATGGTTCGACAAGCTCACCACGAACGGGCTTTAGGCGATTGGCTAGGCCACCGCGTCCTTCAGCGCCTTGGCTGCGCTGAACTTCGGCGCTTTCTTGGCCGCGATCTGCATCTCAGCGCCGGTGGCGGGGTTGCGGCCCTTGCGCGCTGCGCTTTGCTTGACGGTCAGCTTGCCGATGCCGATTAGCGTGACTTCGCCACCGTTTGCCAACTCGTCCTGGGCGGCGAGACCTTGTTGATCCAGCACCCACTTGATCGTGGTCTTGGAAATGCCTTCATTCGTGGCGTTGGAGGAAATCTTGTTGATCAGTTCAGCTTGGTTCATTTGATACTCCTTGTAGTTAACGGTAAGTCTGAAACATGGGCGGGTAATGCGAACCACGGCGCGCCCTTAGCCGTGACTCTTTGAGACGTGTTCGATTGCTTTGTTTGGGTCGACCGCGCGCCAGTCCGGCCAAGTGCGGGCGATGTTCTTTTCCAGCTTCGCCCTCAGCGCCTGGCAGATACTCTCGGCGTCGTATCCGGCACGCCATGCGCCGTCCATTGCCAACAGCATCACGTCGATCCACTCGGTGACATCGGTCGGGTCTTCCTTGATTTCGGCAAGCTCTTTCTTGACGTGATCGATCAGGCCGTCAGTCCGCATGCCTGGGCCAAACGTGCGCAGGGAGAAGTCCTGCTGGCGCTGGAGGTGATCGATCAGGTCGTATGTCTTCATGCCCTGCACCTGGTTGAGGCCGGGCCAGCCAGCACCACCGTTATCGTTCGTATCTTCCAGCGCCCCCGCCACATCCGCGATCATCATGCAGAAGTTGGCGAGGTCGACGGAGTGCTTGGTCACGGCTACGCTGAGCGGGCGGCCGTGTTGAACCCCGTCCAGCTCGCGTTCCAGCATGACGGCCTTGCAAGTCATCGGGACGCACAGATCGTGCAATGCCATCGATTTCCAGCTCTGGCCCTTGTCCGCGTCTTTGATGCGTAGCCGTGCCTCCATCAGCAGCGCGAACCCCATCACCTCCGGCCGCAGTTCCTGCACGCTGAACTTCATTGCGGGCGGGTTCTTGCCGTTCATGTACGCCGTCAGCTCTACCGCGTACTTGTCCAGAATCTGGGCGGGCGGCTTGGCTGTGTGCATTTCAGCCACCAGGTGGTTCAGGATGCCCAGGATGTATTCGTTCTCGAATGTGTTAGGGCTCAGTTTCTGGACGACGTTCATTGCTCATCCCCCTCGACACGCTTGCACTCAAACTCCAGCACGCCCAGCGCCCACAGGATGAGGGAGACGGCAGCGGCGAACAGACCGGCCATGATCAATGCCAGGATGAACAGGTTCATACCGCCTCCTGATCATCTGCGCCCTTCACCAAGGCATTGACCATCTTGTCCACATCGCTGTCGGCCGGCGCGATAAACACCACGTCGGTGTCGCTGGTGACTTTGACGCCCAGTTTCTTGAGTACGTCTGCGGTCAGGTTGTTCAGCGCTTCCTTCGACGGCGTCTCGGTGGTCGCGATCAGCGTGTCTTCCAGATCCGGGCAGTGCTTGCGGATCAGCTTGATCACCTGGTCCGGATCGTCGAACTCGATCTTGCCCTTCTGTTTCTTGTAGCCCAGCTTGATGCCGTGCAGTACCACGCTCTTGGGCTTGGTGAACAGCTTCTGCGAATCCCTGACCAGGCGCAGCAGCTCGTCGCCGGTGGTCGCGGCCTTGCTCACGGCGGCCTTGATGTTCTTCATGTGGCGATGGCTGGCGGCGTCGATCTCGCTCTGCAGCTCGGTGACGATCTCGCTCAGCTTCTCGCGTGCCTGGGCGTGTGCCTTGGCCTTGGTTTCGATCTCTTGCATGGTTGCCATGTGTGTCTCCTTTGTGGGTCGATTTCGTTTAACGGGAATTGAGTGCGAAATAGTTTCGCTAAGTTGGTAGGTGAAGCTGCCCGAGCAGATCGGGCAGCGGGATACGGCGCAGCTTGGCTTCCAGCCCCAAGCTATGCATGGCGCGGTTGCGCAGGAATTCGCAGGTCTGCGTCAGCTCTTCCGAGGTGGCGGCGATGTAGTAGCCGTGCTTCGGCGTGCCGCAGATGGCGTGGCCTTCGTCGCGTAGGTCGCTCACCAGGGTGCGGACGTGGCGCTCTGGTGTACCAAGCTGCTCCGCGAGCTGCTTGACGCCGATGCCGTTGCCCTTGCCGATGTGGCGGCTGAGCAGGTTGAGAAGCTGGTCACTGGATGCCATCGTTTTCTCCTTTTCGTAGGGCTGCCCTGAGATTCGGCGGGGTGCTGCGCGGTTTGTTTGTGACTGGCCCCAACACCTGGTCGACGGGCTTTGTCGCTGCACTGCCCACCTGCGTGTATCCGCCGCGCCGCGCCTCGGTGCCTGCCTCCTGCTTGGCTTCGGCCTTGCTGCTGTAGCCTTCGATGATCGCCAGCAGGTAA
The DNA here is from genome assembly GCA_003445795.1 of Gallionellaceae bacterium. GTDB lineage: Bacteria > Pseudomonadota > Gammaproteobacteria > Burkholderiales > Gallionellaceae > Sideroxyarcus. The sequence goes on along the minus strand of DMCN01000066.1, from coordinate 43,900 downwards.
CCGTGGCTTTTTAACGGCAGGGTGAGTGCGTCTCGCTTTGCCAGCATCTCGTTCAGCGCCGCCGCCCAGTAGTCCTGCGGGGCGGACCAGATGCGGCCGTTGCGCTCGATCTTGGCTTCGGCGATCAGCGGCAGCAGTTCGCCCAGCAGGTTCGCCACGCGATCAAACGAGAGCTGGCGCTGCGCGGGGCGGAAGAGGCCGAGGTACTGCACGAGCAGCTTGCCAAGGGGCGCAGGGATGGCCAGCGCGGCCATGACGGCCTCGCGCGCGCCTTCGTTGCCGATGAGAACATCGAGCGAGAAGGCAGCGCCGCAGGCTGGGCAGGAGGTTTTCACGCAGGCACCTCAAGCTGCACGCGGCGCATGAAGGCATGCAGCCGTGCGGTTTGGGGGGGGGCGAGCCGCAGATCCTGATCGCCGACGCTGATGAACAGATTGTTCTGGTCGTCGATGTCGATGCTGAACACTTCGTCCCCCGCAACAGATGCCAGATGTGCGACTTTTGTTTCACTTTCGACATGATGCGCAGTCGCTTCGGCAGCGCAGCGCAGGGCCGTCTCTTTTCCTGTGACTACCGTGTCGCCGGTCTGCTGTGCGGCCGGTGTAACAACCAAGGTGTTCCACCGGCTGTCGAGGTGGTATTGACGGTTTCCGCGCTTGCCTTCACCGCGAACCTTTTTGCCGATGAGGCGCATGTTCGCCAGCGTTTTGCGGATGTGCTTTTCCGTTTCTTCCGGGTCATCTTTCAGCACGCGCTTGACCAGTTCGTCTTCGCTGATGCCGGGCGATGCGAGGATCAGGTTGTAGAGGGTTTGATTCAGCGCGCTGGGTTGCGCCCCTTTGCCTACGCCAGTGGATTTGGTCATGGTTTGTTCCTGTTCTGTTGAAGCGGCCGGCCGCACCTCTTCCCTGCGGACCGAAGCCTTTTCGTCCAGGGCGCGCTGCCAGTTGCGGTTGTTGATCTGATGGAACGAGAGCGGGTTGCCCACTGCGCCCGTCGGCCAGTACACGGTCTGTTTGCTTCCGCCCTTGGTGATGGCGCAGCTGTTGATGGTGGCCGGTAGGCTGTGCTGCATCTGGTCCAGCACCAGGCTGAGCGTTTCAGGCAGCAGGCCTGTCTTTTCCACAAGGGTGTCGAAGGGCATGGGCTTCTGCGAATCGCATCCGGCCAGCATGGCGAGGATCTTCTGGTGGGTAAGGTCAGTGAGCATGGCCAGCCTTCCTTGCGTTGTAGAGGAAGGCGATGCCGGACATCATGTCGGCCTCAAGCACGGCCACGTCGCCCTTCTCAATCTCGCCAGCCGTGTGCAGGCCGATCAGGTAGCCCTGCAGGCGTCCGACCGCTGCGTGGGCTTCTGCCTCGCTGCCGGTTGCCACAGCCTGGCTGATGCCGTTGCGCAGGCTCAGCATCATGTCGTACTGCTCGTATTGGACAAGGCGGCTCATGCCATCCTCCCAACCTGATGCGGATTCGGCGCAGGCACCACCCACTTGATCTGGCACCCGTGACGGTACACCCATCCGTAGCGACGTTCGCCGTGCTGGCTGCGCTCGTATGCCAGCACGATGCCTTCGAAGAGGTCGCACATGGCGTTGTGCTTGACGATGATGCACGGCTGCTCTGTGTCGCCTTCCACGCGCTGCACCTTGATGCCGTTCACCTTGAGCCAGCGCACGCAGTAGTCGGCCACCTGCGCGAGTTGGAGGCGTTCCACGGCGTTCACGGCGTCACCTGCGCGATGATGGTGCTGGTGTGTTCGTTGCACGTCACGAACACGCCGCCGACATTGACCAGCCCGCCGTTCATGCACTGCACCAGCTTTTCGTTGGCGAGTGACAGGTCCATGTAGTGTGCGACGTAGGTGCTGGCTTGGTCTGCTGCGCCCGCCAGCACCAGGACAACCACGGCAGCGATCAGCGCCCAGTGCAGCGGGGCGCTGCGCTGTTCGAGGTCGGCCATGAAGGCGTTTTCCTGCGCTGCTTGTTGCTGTGCGCGTATGCGGGGGGCGTGGTCGATCATGATTTACCTCCCTGCATTTCAGCAACGCGCGGCGCGATCCAGACTAGGAAACGCTGGAGAGCGTCTCCAGCGTCCTCATCCGATGCTGCCTCCGGAATGCCTGGGACGAGCAACGTCACTCCGTCATAGGCGTGCCGGGCAACATTGCGGATCAGTTCGCGCAGTGGCTTCGCTGGTCCGACCGCGACTTGAATCGCACCCTCCGGAACTTTTCGGCCAAACCGAATCTGGCCGCTTCTGTAGCAATAGGCGATCATGGCGTTCTCCTCAGAGTTCCTTGATGACGTCGGCGGTGATCTTGTCCGCGCCGATCTCGGCGGCAAGGTTCAGGGCGCTGGTCACCAGGTTGTTCACGGTCAGCGGGTAAACCATCGAGACGGCCTTGCCTGCGCCCTTGTTGCGGGTCAGGCGGGCGCGCATGGCGTCGTAGGCGTCTTTGGCGATCAGTTCGTCCACGTTCTTGCCGATGCGCTTGAACTTGAGTGCCAGGTACTCTTCCAGGTTGCGATCCAGCGGGGCCAATTCGGCCACTTCGCAGCGGCGGATCACTTCGCGCGCCTCGTAGTGCACGCGCTCGTCCAGCTTCATCTTCAGCTCGGGCTGGCCGACCATGACGATGCTGAGCAGTTTCTTGAAGCCGTCTTCCAGTTCCCAGAAGCGCTTGAGGTACTTGAGGGTCTGGATGCTGAGGTCGTGGGCCTCTTCGAGAAGCAGGCAGTGCACGTTACCGGCGCGGCTGGAATCCTTGAGCAGGCTTTCGACCTTGCGGGCCTTGGCTTCGAGACTGCGCGGGATCTTCTCGCCTTCGCGCAGGTCGCCGATGATGGCCTCGCAGATGCCGCCTGCAGTCATGGTGCCCTTGTCGATCAGGCGCGGCTGGATCAGCACGATCAGCTGGCTGTCGCGCTGCACGCGGTCGATCAGATCGCGGCGCAGTACTGTCTTGCCCGCGCCGGATTCGCCCACCACGGCCAGCATGCCGCCGTGCTTGGCCGTGCTGTACATGGCTTCGCGGATGTAGCGCTGGTCTGCGCTGAGGAACACGTCGGCGGCGGACTGCACGTCGTCGATGAATGGGTCGCGGAGGATTGCAAATTGTTTCTTGGCGTTTGGACTGAGCATTTCGATCTCCAATGGTTCGATTTCAGGTTTCAGGTGGCCGGACTGCTGGCCGAGGTGTACGTTGACGGGGTGGGCGCAGCGGGCGGAATCGGCATCATCCACTTCCCACACCAAGGCGATATCCACCTCGTCCACGTCATGGCGGCGCAGCAGTTCTTCGGTCTGGCGCTTGATGCTTTCGGCAGAGGTGAGCTTGGGCCAGACGCCCCAGTTCATGATCTGCGTGGCTGCGGAGAGCGACAGCGGCTTGCCGTCGACACCGCGCCCCTCTTGCTTGATGGAGGCGGCCCATTCGGACTGGCGGATACCAAGGCGTGCCAGGACGCCTTTGAGTTTGAGCGGCATGTATTGGGCCTCCTGCGGTTTAAGAATGGTCGCGGTGCGCATGGCGTACCTCCGACTCACTGTGGTTTGCGTTTCCGGTTTTCATTGCTACAATCCCTCCGTCGTCGTTACAAAGCCGCTTTCGCGGCACCCTTATGGCCGGGCTGCAACCCGGCCATAAATCTTTTCAGCCAACCAACCGCAGCACCGGCGCCGCGAACTTCCCATCCAGGTGATCCGCCGCTTCCTGCAGCTTCTCTTCCATGATTCCGTCCGGGTACCACTCGACCAGGTGCGCCCGATCCTCAGCCGTAACCGGCCTTCCCAGCATGCTGCGCAGGCGCATTGAGGCTTGGGTGTGGGTGAGTGGCTTGATCTCGACGTGGATGGGGCTGGGCACGTTCAGGCGTTCGCCAGGGCGATCCATGAACGATGGCGCTGCTACGTCCTTCAGATGCGAGTGAGCATCCAAGCCGCCAAACGGGACGGCGTTCTTGTTCTTGGCCTTTTCGATTTCTTCGATTGATAGCCCTGCATAGGCGGCCTGATCGGCGGCCTTGCCCGCCGTCTCGATGACGGTATCGGGGCGAGATTTGTATTCTTCACCGTAAACGGCGCCGTCGGCGCGGAAGCCACCAGCATCAGCAGCAACGGGAGAAACGATGTGGGTGGTTTCTTCATTCTTGTAGTCCGTAACGGTTACCAGCACTTGGTTTTCGCCGTACACCAGGGGCGATACCTTAACCATCGCGCCGAAGAATACGCCGGGGATATGGCCCACGTCGTAATGCAGGCGCTGCTTGGGGCCGGGGTGTTTGAAGCTGATGGTCAGTTCCTGGTCTACCTTGCGCTCGATGTTGTCGGCAGAGAGCAGCAGGCGGCACAGGTCTACCTGCGGCAGGATGCGCAGCTGCTCGCGGCGGATCATCTGCCACAGGGCATAGCGCGCCGTTGGCTCAGCCATGTATTTGCGATGCAGGCGCGCGTCGTAGTTGGGGATGGCGTCGGCGTTGTAGGCGTTGTACCAGCCCTCGGCGGCGGCGTTGAGCTGGTCCACGTTCTCGACCGGCTCGTACATCAGGCGGCTTTCAAACAGGCATTCGACACGGTTGTTGCCGTTCTCAACGGAGCCCTTGGCGCGGGGGTTCTTGGCCTTGTGTTCGATGGCCTCGACCTGCAGGGCGCGCAGCGCGTTCTTGATCGCACCGGCTGTGTTGGCGCTGCCCTTGTCCCAGTACAGCATTTGCGGGACTCCGTGCATAACGCGGCCTTCCTGCTTGTTCCAGCAATACAGCAGGAAGTCGAACAGGTTGGCCTGCGTCTCACCCTTGGCCTGGTAGTAGCGCACGAGGGTGGTGTTGCTGAAATGGTCGGTGAGGACGTAGCGCCACACCTTGAGTTTGAGCTTGGCAACGTTCTCCAGCTTGTTCTTGTAGAACTCGTCTTCCTGGATGATGCGTTGCTTGCCGTCCGGCATGTAGTAGATCAGGCACAGCGACGGGTCTACCTGGTGCACATGGTTGGGATGCAGCGAACGCATGGACTGTGCGGCGCGGTCCAGGCGCTGCGATGCCATGTTCATCTGGTTGGCCTTGAGCAGCGCGTTGACGCGGCTGTTGGAGACGGTGATCTCGCGGCCGTTCTGCGATAACAGGGAGACGGCGGTTGGCGTGTGCATGGTAGCCTTGCCGTTCTTGCGCTGGCCGATGCGCAGCGTGGCGCACACGTCGGTCAGCACGGCCATGTCCTGCGAGGTTGTGCCGCAATCCGAGCGCGTCTTGCGGCCGCTGGACCAACCCACCTCTTTCAGGCGGTTGTAGACCCGGCCTCTTCCCCATTGGTACATCTCGGCGAAGGCATCGATCATGGCCGAACGCTCGCCATGCGGCGCTGCGTCCAGAAGGCACGCGAGTTCGCGCAGGGCGTCCTGTACCTTGAGGGTTGCTGGCTCGTTCATCGCCATGATCGCCCCTTACTTGCTAGCCTTGGGTTGAAAGGCTTCAACGTCCAGCATCGGGCGGGCTTTTTCCTTGTAGCCGATGAACACCTCTTCACAGGCCGCCATCACCTCGGCCAGCCTGCCCGCGATCTGGCTCACGCCGTCGTAGTACACGACCGCCATTGCCTCAATGGCGGCATCGCGATCTTCTTCGCCGAACTCTTCGGTCAGGATCGCATCGCGCATGGCATCGAGCTTGTCGAGCGCTTCGAGCGCTCCAGCCGCATGACGTGTGGTTTCGATGGCGATCTCGGTTGCGCGCGGATGCCAATCACCGGCACGGTTTTGCAGCTTGTGCAGCTGCTTCTCGACGCTGTTGAGCTTCTCGTCTTTCTTCCTGATGATCGTGCCTTGGGCCTCGTAGTCGGCCTGCAGCTCGGCTTTGGCCTTGGTCAGCTCTTCCTTTTCCTTGGCATGCTTGGCGATGATCTCTTCGGCCAACTCGATGAACGAATCCTTGTCACCCAGCTTGGCGACCTCGATCAGCGCGGCCTGTTGGTCTTCTGGCAGTTTGCGCAGTTGGCGCAGTTCACGGTATCCGGCACCGATGCGGGTGAGGCTTTCCATCGCATCCTCGCCGAAGACGCGGAGGTTCATCAGGTCTTCATCGATCTTGTTGGCGGAAGTCCCGAGCAACTCGCAATATTCGGCCCAAGTCCCGACGAGTCGGGTATTTTCGCCGTTAGCCAAAACGATGGTTTTGCCCGCCAAAGCCTTATAAAGCTTGCTTTCCTTGATTTCGCGGAGCTTTGACAAACCCACGACCGTCGTGAATTTTGATATTGAAATGCTCATTTGAATCTGACCAAGCATCTGGTTGGCCAGATCGCGATCTTCGCTGTACTGATCCTTCATTACCGCCAATTGATTGGCGGCCAGAAAAGCCGCATCGATTGCAGGCGTCTGTTCTTTGGTGACTACGTGCGACTCAGCTGTTGTGGTTGTAGCTTTGCGTGCCATGTTGTTGCTCCCTTATGCTGATGTTGAAAGGCGATTGCGAATTTCCCCGATGCGGCGCTCTTCGGCGTCCAGGCTTTGCATCACTTGCAGCGCCTTGCGCGCGGCCTGCACGGAGACGCGGATGCGGTTTGTGGTTGGTATCTGCTCGGCGTATCCAGCCTCCTGCAGCGTCTTGACGTAGACGGTGATGCTGCTGGCGCTGAGTCCGGTGGCCTTTGCCAATTCGCCCGGCGTGTAGCCATTGGCGAAGTTGCGCCACAGCACGTCCAGCACGGTGAAAAGCTTGGTCGCGGATTGGTTTGGTTTCGTTGCCATGCCTATTCCTCAGTGAATTGAAACTCGGGTTGCAGATGCTTCTCGACGTTGCCTTTGTGCCAGGCCAAGCCCTCCATGCCCTGCTGGATCGCGGCCAGCGCGTCATCCGCCTGCGCCTTGCCGCTGTGGAACTGGAGCAGCTGCCCGACCGCTGTATTGAGCAGCTCCTGCAGGGCTTGAATGTCGGATGGGGTGGCGGCGCGGCCGGTAGGAACTTCGATCAACAAGCGTCCTGCGCTTGCTGCCAGCCAGCGGGTGACGTAATCGATTCCGCAGACGATCTCGTATGGCCGGATCATGTTGGCCGGGATGCTGCCCTTCTGGATCCACTTGTAGAGGGTCCAGTGATCGGTCACCCCCATGCGGTCTGCAATGAGTTCGACCGACAGGTTTAGGCGTTCGCGGGCGTGGTCTTTGCACAGCTCCAATGCCTGGCGCAGGCTGGTGGGCTGGATGCGCTTCCAATTGCGTCGTGTCATTGGAATGACCTCACTTCACGTGCTTGAACAGCCGTCCAAACAAATAGGCGCTTGGAATGAGTGAAAGCAGTTTTTATTGCGTAAAATGCCGCTATACACAAAGCGATTCGCATGGCGGCTCCTAGGCGGCGAGTTTTTCGGGGTCTTGTTTCAGACCGAGCTTGACGGCGATCTCATGCGCCTTGCCGTAGTTGCCCTTGGCTTGGCCGTTGAGTACCCGATACACCTCGTTCCTGGTGTAGCCGTTCTTTTTGGCCCAGTCGGTAAAGGTGGTGCCTTGCTGTCTGAATCGTTTTTTGACCTGATCGGAAGACATGTTCGTGTCCTTTCGTGATGCAATTATGTTCACAATTTGTGAGCATCTTAATACACGGAACGTGAATGTCAAGCACGGAAAACACAAATCGTGAACTATTTGACGCCGTCATGGATCGGCTGCGGGTTCTGCTAGCCGTTAAAACGGATGCCGAACTGGCCGATGCACTGGGCATGAAGCCCAATACATTCGCCAATCGCAAGAAGAGCGGGTCGATTCCATACGACGAGGTGGTTGCCGTCTCGAACGGACGCGGCATATCCCTCGATGCTGTATTTTCACCAGAATATTCACAAACCGTGACTACCGGATCTCCCAGAAGATTGCGTCAACTGGAAAACGTGTACATGGCTGGCGGATCATCAGAGGCGACAGGTTCGGCGATTGAGGTGAATATCCTGGCGGCTTGTCACGCTGCTTGCAGGCAGGTGCACGGGGCCGAGTTTGAGGCGCAACCAGCCGCAGTCCAGATTGGATACGCCGCCGATCTGTATAACCTGTCGGTGAAGATGAGTGCGCAGAGCGGTGGGCTTGAGCATATGAAGCGCCTCGATAAGGACGGCATGCAGAAGTTGCTGGAAGTGTTTATGCGACTTGGGTGGGCGAAGAGGTTTCCGCCACCGCCACCATATGCATCTAGTTTTTTCTGAGGGAGGTTGTTATGCCAGGTCTCGTTGTTGTCGATGTCGATCCAACTGGGAAAGCCGCAAAGCTGGGTATTCGCGTGCATGATGTGCTGTACAAATACAACGGCCTCGAACTCGAAACGATCAGGGATTTAGTTTCACCCGCTAATGTTGGCGCTGAAAACGACCTGGTGGTGATCCGCAACAGGCAAGTCATTAACCATCGCGTGGCAGCTGGGTCGTTGGGTATTTCGCTTGTTACATACCCAATACAGGACACAGTGATCGAGGGTGTCGGTGAGGTTTTGAGCGGGTTTCTAAAAGAATCAGAGATCCTTTCCGAGCAGGAAAGGGAAGCCCAAAAGCAGGCCAAGCTGGAAGAGTGGATGCGTCGCGTATCCAGCATCAAAACCACCACCGCGCCGCAACTGGAAGGGTATCGCATCGTTGACCACCGCGAGATCATCACCGCCGAATACGTCGGCGGCGTGAATGTGATCCGGGAGTTTTTTGCCAGCATTACGGATGCGATCGGCGGTCGCAGCGGATCGTTGCAAGACGAACTGCGCGAAGCGCGTGAATCTTGCCTGGTCAACCTGAAGGCAGAAGCCGACCGCCTCGGCGCCAATGCTGTGATCGGCGTGGATCTGGACTACAGCGAGATATCCGGGGGCGGGAAGAGTATGCTATTCCTCGTGGCTAGCGGCACAGCCGTGGTGGTTGAGAAGATTTGACATGGAGAAATACATGAAAAGAGCGCTTATCCCATTTGCTTTGTTGACAATATTGCTTGCCGGATGTGCAGTTGTCCCGCCTGAATTTAAACATGACGAACAAGGGAAATTCATCTCGAAACCCACCGAAGGAAAGGCCACTTTGGTAATTATTCGCGAGGTGATGCTACTCGGGGCGGTAGGTGCATGGCCACTTTCTATTGATGGACGAGAGATTTCGAGACTTGCACCAGGTAGCTATGTGGTGAAGGATGTTGTTCCTGGAGAACATTGGATTTCTGGTCCTTATGCAACCCCTAGGCTCGTGAAATGCGAAGCTGGAAAGTCCTATTTCTACAATTACGACATTTCAACCGTAGCAGATTTCAATGAATTGCCAGAGGATTCCGCGCGAAGCATGACTGAAAAATACGTGCGAGTGAGAACGCTCTACTAAAAATAAATAATCGCACACCCTCTACTGAACCAGCCCCGCCCAGTGCGGGGTTTTTCTTTTTTGCGGAAACGTTTCCGGCTTAACCCTCTCCCCGCGCGCGCGTAACCTCGCGTGCCATGAACACACCTCAACACACCTGCGGCACTTGTGCCAACTGGACGCGCCATACCGATCCGCGCATGGATTACTACGGCTCATGCGCAAAGCGTCCGGTGGGGCATTACACCGTTGAGCGATCCCTTTGCCTGATTGAGCCTTCGCGCTGGAGCAAGGCATGAAACTCCGCCTGACTGATCACTTTTCCCTGGACGAAATGCTGCGCTCGGACACCGCGCTGCGTTTGGGCATCAACAACAGCAACCCGCCTTTCGAGGTGGTGCGCAATCTTGGATTGCTTGCCGACACGATGGAGCGTGTGCGCGCGCAGTTGGGCGTTCCGATCTACATCAGCAGCGGCTATCGCTGCCCGGCGCTCAATGCGGCCATCGGCGGGGCGAAGACCAGTGCGCACATGCATGGCTTGGCTGTCGACTTCATCGCCCCTGACTTCGGTAGCCCGCTGGAAGTGGCACAAAAGATCGCCGGGTCGCTGATCGATTACGACCAGCTCATCCACGAAGGGGCGTGGGTGCATCTCGCTATTTCCCGCCACAACAATCGCTGCGAAGAGTTGACCGCCCATTTTGACAAGGGCCGCGTCAGCTATACCGCCGGGCTTTCCCTCTCACGCAACACCGTCGCATAGGAAATCACATGGACACTCAAGTGGCGCGCGTCGTCGAACTCAAGCCCTGGTACAAGTCCCGCACCCTGTGGGTGAACCTGCTCTCGGCCATCGGCATCGTGCTGGAAGTGAAGTACGAGGCCATCAAGCCGCTGGTATCGCCTGAAATCTACCAGTGGTTGGCGATCCTGATTCCGGTCGCCAACACTGCGCTGCGTGTCGTCACCACAGCCCCGCTGATGTTTGGTCTGGGGAGGATGGAATGAGCCCGTTCAACTACTGGCTGGCCGTGGTTGTGTCATCTATCGCGCTGTTCGGTATCGGTTACGCCTATGGCGACAAGCATGCGTCGTCCGCCTGCGCCATCGACCAAACCCAAGCGCAGCAGGCCGCGCAAGCCAAGGTGGACGAAACCAATACAGGCCGTGAACAAGTAGCCCAGTCGCGCGAAACCTCGCGCGAGCAGATCCGTGTGGTGTACCGAACGATCAAGGAGAAAGCCAATGAAAACCCTGTTACCGCTGATTGCAGCCTTGATGCTAACAGCCTGCGCCTCTGGAACGCAGCCAACGCTAATACAGCCGCGCCCCTGCTCGGCAAACTTGACTACCGATTGTCCAGCACCGCCACCGGCGAAGTCGGGAAGGTTGGCGGACTTGCGCGACAACCACATCGAGTCGATGGAGCTTTACAGCCAATGCCGCGACCAGCTCCGTAAGCTGGCCGAATGCGATTCTCACCGTTAAAAGGACGACGACATGAACAAAGTTAAACGCCTCATCACCGGACTGTTGCTGCTGGCTTTCACCGCTGTGGTGCAAGCCGGTGCACTTTCCGACTACCTCGAAAACAAGCTCGTCGACGCACTGCTGCGCGGCCAGGCGTACACCATGCCCGTCACGGTGTACGTCGCGCTGGCGACCAGCACCGGGTCGGATGCGGCCTGCGGCACCGAGGTCACGGGCGGCAGCTATGCCAGGGTGGCGGTCACCTCCAGCCTGGCTAACTGGGCGGGTACGCAATCGGCTGGCAGCACCGCCGCATCAAGCGGTACGGGCGGCACCACCAGTAACAACGCCGCGATCACCTTCCCGGCACCCACGGCGAGCTGGGGATTGGTTACCGAGTACTGCGTGTTCGATGCGTCCACCTCGGGCAACCTGCTATGGCGCACCGCCTTGACCACGCCCAAGACGATCAACAACGGCGATGCCGCCCCCAGCTTTGCGGCGGGCGCAGCCACCTTGCAGCTCGACAACTAAGCCATGTTCGCAATCGGCCAGCCAGTGCGCGTTGTCGGGGTGTTCGCCGAGTCTTTTCCCGGCGTCTACACCATCGCAGACATCGTGAATAACCCGGACGGAACGACCGTCTTCATCCTCGATCAGGATGCGGGCGGCTTCGATGCTTCCTATCTGGAGGCCGTATGACCATCGATACGCGCGATGCGCTGGTGAGTAAGCTTGGAAACCAGCACGAAAAACTGGTCTGGGACAAGGCTTCCATCGCCACGCAGGTGGCCGGTACTTACTGCTCGCTCTGGAGAGCAACGGGAATTCCGACACAGGCGGCTATCCCGGCAGCTTCTGCGGTCTGCACCAGCGCCTTGGCAGGCGCGCATCCGTTCACGAATCAGACCGACCCTGCGGTCTCCTACATCGGCTGGCACACGCTGCAAACGGGCAACGCGAACAACAACCTTGAGATCCACGACCGACTGCTTCATTTCGGTGGACTGGTAGGCAACGTCACCACCGGGCAGAACACAACGAGCTGTGATCTAACTGTGACTGCACCGGCCGCAGAGCGCCTGGGCGATGTAGATTACTCCGATTTGTCCTGGTGGTTGGAGTGGTACACCGCGACAGGCGCAACGGCTTCCAACGCTACCGTTAACGTCACGTATGGCGACGGCACTACCGGCAACCTTACCGCCATCGCCATCGGCGGCACAGCGATGCCTGCAGGCCGGATGACTCCGCTGCATACGCTGGTGACCAACGGCAAGTTCATCCGTGGCGTGAACAGCGTCACCCTGTCTGCTTCGACAGGTACGGCAGGCAACTTCGGCATCACCTGCACAAGGCACCGCACCGAGATGTCCACAGAAGCCGTAGCCAACAAAACGGCGCTATTCACCTATGCGCAACTCGGCTTCCCCAAGATTCGCAACGATGCATGCTTGATGGGATTGATGCTTTGCACGGCCACTTCAACCGGAACGGTAAAGGGGCGCGGCAAGCTCCTTCACGGATAAGCCATGCAGAGAGATAACTTTCAGCACGATCTGGACGAAGGCGCATGGATAGGCGATGAGTTCGCCTGGGATGCGCCCGATTCTGCCTTGGTCCTTGAAGACGACCTGTTCACCGTCTCTGCGGGCGCTGCCGCGTTGGCGGGTGATGCCGCAGTGCTGGCCGCTGCCACGGGCGCGCTGTCATCTGCAATACAACTCAACGCCGATGCCGTCGCGCTGGCCACGGCGACCGGCGCGCTCGATGCTGCGATCAGGCTCAATGCCGATGCGGTTGCGCAGGCTACAGCCGCCGCCGATCTGACGGTCGGCGGATCTGCTGCCGAACTGGCCGGTGCCGCTGTTGCGGTGTCTGCGGCCACCGGCGCTCTCACTACTGCCATCAAGCTGTATGCCGATTCCATCGCACAAGCCAATGCCAGCGCCGCGCTGACATCTGGCATCTCGCTCGGCGGCGCAGCTATCGCCAGCGTTGGCGCATCGGGCGACCTGTCCGCGCAGATCTCGCTGTCCGGGGCCGCCATCGCGCTGGTCACCGTCAACGGACAACTTACCGCACAGATAACGCTGGGCGGCGGTGCGCTGGCGCAGGCCGTGGCCGCTGCCGGGCTGACCAGCGCTATCCCGCTGGCGGGCGATGCATCGGCCCAAGCCAGCGCCAGCGGCGCTTTCACCGGCCCTGCCGCGCAACTGGAAGGCGCTGCGCAAGCGCAGGCCAGCGCCGCCGCGATCCTCACCACGCAGATCCACTTGACTGGCCCAGCCGCCGCATTGGTTGGTGCCGCCGGTGAGCTGACGGCCCGCATCGCGCTGAGCGCCGATGCCCTGGCGCAGGCGCTGGCCAGCGGCAGCCTGACCGTCTTCATGCTGATGCACCCGGTGCGCCTCAGCGGGGCTGTGGCGCGCATCGCGGCCCTGTCGGCTGGCATTGCACGACTCGCCTCGATCACGCCGTCTGTGGGCCGCACAAGCAGCCACAGCGCGCAGGCGCTGCGCTTGTGGACGTTGAGCGATTCACTCAGCCGTGTGGCAAGCCTGACTGCGGAGGTGGCGCATGGCTAATTGGCTGGTAGGCGAGATGGGGCGCATATCGATGCAGGTGAAGGATATGGCGGGCGCGGCTGCCGACCCCGCCACGGCGACGCTGAAGGTAAAGACACCCGCCGGTGTCACCACGAATTACACCTACCCCGGCACCGTAACCCGGCTGGGTGTCGGCTCGTTCCAGTGCGATGTGGCGCTGACCGAGAAGGGCACCTGGAAGTATCGCTGGGAGACGGATGCGCCTTATCAGGGCGCGTGCCAGGGCGAACTGTCTGTGTCACCGAGCAACCTTTAAGGATCCACAGTGAGACCAGCAGATAGAGCACAGGAAATCGAGGCGGACGAGTGGGAGGCCCGCCAGAAGCAGGCAATCATGCCCACACCCACAGTTGCATCGGCAGAGTTTTGCACGGATCCGCATTGCGGGGAGCCGATACCGGAAAAGCGGCGCGAGGCTATCCCTGGTGTGCAGTTCTGCGCGGAGTGCCAGGAACGGAATGAACGATTGAAGAAATTGAAAGGCAGATATGCAAGTGCAGATTGAATTGTGGCAACTGATCACCGGCATTGCATCGTGCATTGTGGCCTTTGCCTTGGTGGTGTGGGCATTCGGGACGATTCTGGTGAAACAGTTCAAGGCGCTGCTGGACCAGCGTTTTACATCGATCAACTCCGATCTGACCAAGCGCGCGGCCGAAGACATCAAAGTGGCCGAACAACTGCGCCAGTTTGAAAAGGATTTTTCAGCCTTCCAAATCAGCTTGCCGGTGCTGTATGTCAGGCGCGAAGACTACATACGTGGGCAGACGGTGATCGAATCCAAGCTGGATGCGCTGTACAGCAAACTTGAGGTGGTTCAAATACAGGGGGCAAGAAAAAATGATTGACCAAGAAAAAGTCCGCCGCGAGACCATGCGCTGGCTCGTTATCCTGACGTTGTACAACGCTAGCCCAGTCGGTGCATACGAGGAATTGATCCTGGCCACCGTGCAGGGCATGTTTCCAGATGCCACAGCGCTCGAAGTGCGGCGCGTGCTGGACTATCTCTCCGACCGCGAGCTGGTGTTGCTGGATAAGCAACCGTCAGGTCGCTGGTTCGCCGACCTGACGCGTTACGGAACGGATTTGGCTGAATATACGGTCGAGTGCGATCCGGGCATCGCACGCCCGAAGAAATACTGGGGCGGCTGATATGCCACCACGTTCCAAGATCAAGCAACTACCGACCGAGGTTAAGGCGTGGCTTGACCGCGCGCTGGTGCAAGGCAATTTCTCGGGGTACGAACTGCTGGAGCAGGAGCTGGCCGGGCGCGGCTTTGTGATCGGCAAGTCCAGCATCAACCGCTACGGGCAAGAGTTCGAGCAGCGCATGCGTGCGCTCAAGCTGGCCACCGAGCAGGCCAAGGCGATATCAGAATCGGTACCGGACGATGAAGGCTCGATGAACGATGCCTTGATCCGCCTAGTGCAGCAAAAGGCGTTCGAGACTTTACTAAAAATGGAAGAAGGCGCACCGATGAAGGAGATCGGCCTCATGGTCGCACGCCTTTCCAACGCTACGGTGAAGCAGAAACAATGGGCCACAGAGGTGCGCGCCAAGGCTGAGTCGGCGGCATCTGCCGTCGAGAAGATCGCCAAGAAGGGCGGCCTGTCCGCCTCGGCGGTCAAAGAGATCAGGAGCCGGATCCTTGGCATCCCCAGTTAAAACCGTTCCGGTCGGTCTCCCCAGTGATGCGGCGCGCAAGGACGCGCCGCCTCCCGCTTTATTGCCCTATCAGCAGCGATGGATCGCCGACGACAGCCCGCTGAAGATCGGCGAGAAGTCGCGCCGCGTCGGCTGGACATGGGGCGAGGCTGCCGACGACGTGCTGATCGCGGCACGGGAAGAGCTCAGCTCCAACGTGTTCTACATAGGTCCCACGCAGGACATGGCGCTGGAATACATCGAGGCATGCGCCATGTGGGCGCGCGCCTTCGACTATGCCGCCTCGGAGATCGAGGAAGGCATCTTCGTCGACGGCGACAAGGAGATTAAAACCTACAAGATCGACTTCCCTGCCACCGGCCGCCGCATCGTGGCGCTCAGCTCTCGCCCCACCAACCTGCGCGGCAAGCAGGGCGTGATTGTTATCGACGAGGCCGCGTTCCACAACGATCTGGCCGCGCTGCTAAAGGCAGCGATGGCTATGCTGCTGTGGGGCGACAAGGTGCGCATCTTCTCGACCCACGACGGCCAGGACAACCCGTTCAACGAACTCATCCAGGAAGTGCGCGCCGGCAAGCGCAAGGGCAGCGTGCACCGCATCACCTTCCGCGAGGCGGTCGAGCAAGGGCTGTATCAGCGTGTGTGCCTGCGGCGCGGTATCGACTGGACCGCAGAAGGCGAAGCGGCCTGGGTGGCCGATGCTTATGCGTTCTATGGCGACGACGCAGCAGAAGAGCTGGACGTGGTGCCGTCTCAATCGGGCGGTGCTTACCTGACGATGGGCCTGATCGAGGCGCGCATGAACCCGGATACGCCGCTGGTGCGCGGCAAGTGGACATCGGAGTTTGCCTACCTGCCGGACGGCGAGCGCTATGCCGAGGTGGCGGCTTGGTGCGAAGAACACCTGAAACCGGTGCTGGATGCGCTCAATATCGATCTGGCGCACGGCTTTGGCGAGGATTTCGCGCGCTCTGGCGACTTGACCACCTTTGACATCATGGAAGAAGGCCGCGATCTGACCATCCGCGTGCGCGGGCAGATCGAGCTGGCAAATTGTCCGTTTACCCAGCAGGAACAGATCGTTTTCTACATTCTCAGCCGTCTGCCGCGCTTCAGATCGGCTGCTTTTGATGCCCGCGGAAACGGTCAATACCTGGCGGAACGTGCTGCACAGAAATTCGGCCAGGCACGCATCGAGCAGGTGATGCTGAGCGATTCGTTCTACCTGGCGAACATGCCGCGCTTCAAGGCTGCCCTGCAGGACGGAACACTGGACGATATCCCCAAGGATGTTCAGGTTCGGGATGATCTACGGGCGCTGAAACTGATCGACGGCGTGCCAAAACTTCCGAAATCGAAGACCCAAAAGGGAGACGGTCCGCAGTTACAGCGCCACGGCGACTCGGCGATCAGCCTCTTCCTTGGACACTATGCGATGAAGCGCGAGGTGGCTCCAATCGAATACCAGAGCGTGCCGAAGCGCACCGATGACAATTACAGCGGGAGAAGAGCATGGTAACCACATCAACAATACTGGACGCATCGGGCAACCCGATCAAGCGCGCGGAGCTGGTCGAGCCGCAAACCTCGAAGCTGGCGCAGTTGCACCGTGAATTCGCCAGCCATCCATCGCGCGGTTTAACGCCGCTCAAGCTGGCGCGCATCCTTGGGGATGCCGAGCAAGGCGACATCCGTGCACAGCACGATTTGTTCATTGATATGGAAGAGAAGGACACCCACATATTCGCCGAGATGGGCAAGCGCAAGCGTGCGCTGCTCACGGTGGACTGGGACATCGTGCCGCCGCGAGATGCCAGCGCAGCCGAGAAGAAACTGGCTGGTTACGCCAAGGAGTTGCTGCAGGATGTGCCGAACTTCGAGGATGTGATTCTCGATGCACTGGACGGTATCGGCCACGGCTTCAGTTGCCAGGAGATTGAGTGGGAACGTCTCGGCAGCGAGTGGGTGCCGAAGGAGATCACGCATCGCCCGCAAAGCTGGTTCCAGACTGACCGCGAGACGCGCACGCAGATACGACTGCGCGATAATTCGCTGGATGGACAAGCGCTGCAACCGTTCGGTTGGATCACCCACACGCACAAGGCCAAGAGTGGCTATATCGCGCGCTGCGGCCTGCACCGCACGCTGTCGTGGCCGTATCTGTTCAAGAATTACTCGGTTGGTGATCTGGCGGAGTTCTTGGAGATCTACGGCCTGCCGCTGCGACTCGGTACCTATCAGTCCGGTGCATCCGATGATGAGAAAGCCACGCTGCTGCGCGCGGTAATGAGCATCGGCCACGATGCTGCCGGCATCATCCCCGAAGGCATGATGATCGACTTTAAAGAAGCAGCTAAAGGCAGTGAAGGCCCATTCATGGCGATGGTTGAGTGGTGCGAGAAGAGCCAGAGCAAGGCCATCCTCGGCGGCACGCTCACCAGCCAGGCTGACGGTAAAAGCAGCACCAATGCCCTGGGTAACGTGCACAACGAAGTGCGTCACGACTTGATGGAGTCGGACGGCATCCAGCTCGGCGGCACGCTGACGCGCGACCTGGTGTATCCGCTGCTGGCTCTTAATAAAGGCGGTGTGGATGACCGCCGCCGCTTGCCGCGCTTCAAGTTTATGTTCGATGACTCCGAGGATCTCGGCGTGCTGGCTGAGTCACTGCCAAAGCTGGTCGGTATCGGTATGCGCATCCCGGTTGAGTGGGCACACGAGCGTGCTGGTATTCCTCAGGCCGAGGAAGGCGCGGCGGTGCTTGGAGCGGAAAAACCAGAACCCAGCAAGGGCGCGCTAAAAAATAATTTAGCTGCTCTCACTTCTCAGGATGGCGTTGATCTTGACGTCGAATCTGCTGCCGCTTGGGATGCGGTGATGGCACACGTCGATGACCTGGTGGGTAAGGCGGACAGCATGAACTCCTTGCAGGAGGCGATGTTGACCGCCTATGGCGATCTGCCACTGGAGGATCTGCGCAAGATCATGGCGCAGGGTTTTCAGTTGGCCGCGCTGGCCGGTATGGCGGACGTTCAATACGGTAAGTAAACGTGCCGAATTATCCGCCTTTCCGCCAGACTTTCGCCGAGCAGCTCGACTTCTTTCGGAATAAGCTCAACCTTCCCACCGAGGCGTGGGACGACATCGAGCGCGCAGCGCATGATCGCGCCTTCATCGTGGCTGGTGCGCAGGGTGGTGATCTACTGTATGACCTGCGGGCCGCCGTGGATAAGGCGATCAATGAAGGCACCGGACTGGAGCAGTTCCGCAAGGATTTCAGGCAGCTCGTGTCCAAGCACGGATGGACCGGATGGACCGGCGAAGGCACCAAGGGCGGCGAGGCTTGGCGCACCAAGGTGATTTACCAGACCAACATGGCGACTAGCTATTCAGCCGGCCGCTGGAAGCAGCTCACCAATCCGGAGCTGCTCAAGGTGATGCCGTACTGGCAATACCACCACATGGATGGCCTGCTGTACCCGCGCCCACTGCATGAAAGCTGGGACGGCCTGGTGCTGCATTGGACGCATCCTTTCTGGAAAACACACTTTCCGATCAACGGCTGGGGTTGCCATTGCTGGGTGACAGCGGTGACCAAAGAGAAATACATGCTGGCCATCGCCAACGGAAAAGGCCAGCCGCCAGAAGGATGGGATGCTATCGACCCAAAAACGGGCGTGCAGGTCGGGATCGACAAGGGTTTCGACTACGCACCGGGTGCTGGAATAGATACCTCACTGCGCCAAGTCATCCAGGATAAGCTGATCACCTATCCATCCGCGATCACCAAGGCGCTGACGCGCGACGTGAACCGTTACATCAATGCATCACAGGGCGCTTCCTCATTCGCTGGTGAGGTAATGGCTGACCATTCACGCACCGATCCGCTGTGGCTGGGTTTCGTCGAGAATTACGACCGGTTGCAGGAGATAACGCAGATCGATACCAAGGGCTACATGGTTTTATTGCCCGCCGAAGCACCACGCCACATCGAGACCAGCCACGGGCATGATGGAGGAGACCAGCGTCCATCTGCTCCTGATGATTACATACATGTTTGGCAGGTACTTGCCGAATATGATCGGCTGGAGATGAGCGACAAGTCATCGGTGCACGGGCAACCAATGATTATTGTGTGGAAACGGATCGGGGATGAGGTGTATCGCTGTGTGTTTGAGGTGAGGCCGGGGAAGAACAACCGCGCGCTGGCGCTGTGGTCGCTGGTGATCAAACTGATGTGAAGCAGGCGGGGACTGATGTTGTGCTTGCGCACCCTCCAGCCTAGAACGTCCGAAACGTAACCGCCTATGGGTGAAGGATAGCACCATATGTTCAATTTTGAAATAACCGAATCCAACGCGGTCGAGGCATTCAACCGCCTGATCTCCCTGGGCGAAGACCCCAGCGGCGTGTTGATGGGTATCGGTGAGGTGGCGACGGAGTTCACCAAGCAGCGCTTCGTTGAGAGCGCCGACCCTTACGGCACCCCTTGGGAACCGAACGCAGACGCCACGTTGCGCAATGTGCTGCATGGCAGCCAAAAGAACTTCACAAAGAAGGGAAATGTATCCGCTCGGGGTGAATTGGTGCTGGCAGGTAAGAAGCCTCTAATCGGCGATTCAAAGACCCTGTCCACCCAGTTTCACTCTACCGTACTGGGCGAAAGTGTCAGCGTTACATCAATTGCCGTGCAAGCCGCCATGCAGCATTTCGGCGGGACCAAGGCCGAGTTCCCGCATCTGTGGGGCGATATCCCTGCGCGGTCTTATTTCCCTGATCCTGAGCGCGGTCTGCCCGAAGAGTTGAGCCAGGATATTCTTGGCGTTCTTCGTATCGCCCTCCAAAATGCAGTTGATGGATCTTAAATTTTTCTGCTCGTTTTTTGTTTTACCAGCTTAAAGTTATTTTTATATCTCATCCCACTTAGTCCCGTTTCTTTTCACCTCATCCCATATTTATCTCAGTTTTCCCCCTGTATTTATCTCACTCCGGTTCAGCCCCCGGTGCGCCGCCCCTGCGGGGTTCCCTCGATATTTCACAAACAAGCGGGGCTGCGCAACTCGCCCTAGCGGGGCACACAAAACGTGCCCCACCGCGGAGCTCGAACAGTGCTCGCCTAAACCTCCGCTTGTTTGTGAAATATCGAGGCGGCGCACAGGGGAGGGAAAGTCAAAACCTAAAACCACAGGGTGAGCACTTCGTGCCCACCCTACTTGGCTATTCAATTGATGTCGAATGTATCTGCCAAGCTTGCAACGAATCTGGCCTTGTCTCCATATTCGTTCGCGAGCTCCTGAAAATGATGGATAAGACTTTGTTTAACGTCAGTTGGCATTTGCTGCAATTCATTTGCTAACTGCTCCATGGCTGCAACAGCAGCGTCAGGATTCAATGTGTTCGCATTTGAGAACTCTAAGAAGACGGCAATATCAATGATGGCTTTTGCTAAATGCTTATTAACCATTTGCATTCCTCCTAAATTTATTTGGTGGTGTGGGCACAAAGTGCCCACACCGAGGTTTTGGATTTTGACTTTCCTTCCCCTGTGCGNNTTTTGGCGAAGCAAAAGAAAGTAACTTGCTGTCGGGCAACCCCCGACGGTTTTTCTTTTGATTGAAGCAACTCGCTCATTCAGCACGCCGCTTCGCGGCGACCCTTCGACAAGCTCAGGGCGAACGGTAGGAAGTTACTCTCCCCACTTCTTCATCAAAACCTGCTCAATTCCCAAGTGATCCAATATCCGCGCCACCACAAAATCCACCATATCCTGCACACTCTGCGGATGATGATAGAACCCCGGATTCGGCGGCATGATGACCGCGCCCGCATGCGATAGCTTCAGCATGTTCTCCAGATGAATTGAGGAAAAGGGCATCTCGCGCGGTACCAGTATCAAAGTGCGTTTCTCTTTCAGCATCACATCCGCCGCACGACAGATCAGGTCGTCGCTGATGCCGCCCGCGATCTTGCCCAGCGTTCCCATGGTGCACGGGCACACCACCATCGCGTCGCCGGGATTGGAGCCGGAGGCCATGGGGGCGTACCAGTCCTGGATGCCGAAGACTTTGAGTTCGCCGCTGAAAGTGCCAATGCGGTCGGCGAGCAATTGCTCCGCGTCCTGCGGGCGGCTGGGCAGGGTGAAGTCGAGTTCCTGTTTGGCGACGATCTGCGCGGCTTGCGAATAGATCAGGTGCACACGGTGGCCGCTTTGCAGCAGGCATTCGAGCAGGCGCATGCCGTAGGGCAGGCCGGAGGCGCCAGTGAGCGCTAACGTTATCGTCTTCATGGTTGCGGTTCCGGTTCGGGTTTGTCGCCATTATCCATGAATCTTGCCGCGACCAAACCGTTCACCGTGCCGAACACCAGCGCGGCGGTGGCGAAGATGGGGATCAGATAGGCGATGCCGCTATGCGGAATCAGCCACAGATAGACAACGGCCATCTGTCCGGCGATGTGGGCGAAGGCGGCGAGGATGCTGTGCGTCACCGCGCCGAAGAAGCGTTGCGGTAGGTGCATGCTCAGTGCAAGTGCGGCGAGGCTGCACACTGCGCCGCTCAGGCTGAGGAAGAATCCGGGGGCTAAGAAATTGCCGAACAGCAGGCTGCCAGCGACCACGCGCAGCAGCGAGACCCAGGCGGCCGCGCGCCAGCCGTAACGCGCCAGCACGATCAGCGTGACGATGTTGGCCAGCCCCGGTTTCACGCCGGGCAGCGGCGTGGGGATGGCGTTCTCCAACACGGTGAGGCCGAGCGCGACCGCAGCCATCTTGGCGATGTGGTGGTCTTCTGCCGTGGTGGCGAGTTTAATAGTTGAGGCTGTCATATTTCTTTGTACCACCGGTCAACTCCACGCTCACTTCATTCGGCAGACAGATGGTGATCTCACCCGCCTGTTGTATCCAGCCCTGGCGCACACAGTATTGTCTGGGGCTGGGGTCGCTGCTGATGCGTGCTCGGAGTTTCTCGATGGTGACGATGCTGGTGCCGAGCGGGCCGGGCACTTCGATCTCCTGGTCGCGCGATAGCGGCACTTCCTTGAACACTTTGCCGCCGCTGCGGATGAGCGCGGTGTCGGCGACACTGCCGGACCACACGGCGAGCGATATCCACAGCGTGAACGCGACCCCGCCTGACAGGGTGAGGTAGTCGCCGTGTTTGATGTGGCGAAGCGCAGACACAATCTACGCTTGTTGCGTGAGTTCGCGATGCCGCAACAGCACCTGCTGCTGCGGTTTGAAATGTTGCGCGAGGCGTTCGGCGAAGTAAACCGAGCGATGCTGGCCGCCGGTGCAGCCGATGGCGACGGTGAGGTAGCTGCGGTTGTCGGCGACGAAGCTGGGCAGCCAGTTTTCGACGAAGTTGCGGATGTCCGTGTACATCTTCTGTGCCTGCTCGGTGTTGTCGAGGAAGTCGATCACCGGCTGGTCGCGCCCGGTCAGCGGGCGCAGCAGCGGGTCGTAATGCGGGTTGGGCAGGCTGCGTACGTCGAACACGAGGTCGGCGTCCAGCGGCAGGCCGTTCTTGAAGCCGAACGATTCGAACAGCAGGGTCAGGCGCGCGCGATCCAGCGTGATGAACTGTTTGATCCAGGCGCGCAGTGCGTTGGCGTTGAGGTCGCTGGTGTCGATGTGGTGGCCGATGTTGGCGATCTCGGCCAGCAGTTCGCGTTCCAGCGCAACGCATTCCGGCAGGGTCTTCACGCCGTCGTTGAGCGGATGCAGGCGGCGCGTCTCGGAGAAGCGTTTGACCAGAGTCTCGCTCTTGGCGTCGAGGAACAGCAGATGCACGTCGATGCCCTGCTGTTTGAGCTTGTCGATGTATTGCGGCAGCAGCACGACGTTATTGCCGCTGCGCACATCAACGCTGACGGCAATCTTGTTCACGCCGGCCAGGGTGAGATTGTTGGTGAGCACATGCAGCATCTCGGCGGGCAGGTTGTCCACGCAGTAGTAGCCGCTGTCTTCCAGCACGTTGAGCGCGACGCTCTTGCCCGAACCCGAAAGACCGCTGATCAAGAATAATTGCATGATTATTGATCCTGCAGATGCTGGTCGTGGCGCGCGATGAATTCCTGCATGCTGTCGATGCCGCGCTGCTGCAGCACGAAGTTGCGCGCGGCAGCCTCCACCAGCACGGCAAGATTGCGGCCCGCCATCACGGGAATCTCCACTTTGCTGATCTTGACGCCGAGGATCTCCTCGAAGCCGGAAGTGGGCAGGCGCTCCAGTTTGGACAGGTCGTCGAACGGTGGACGGTACAGATGCACGATGAGCTTGAGGCTCTTCTTGCGGCGCACCGCGGTCTCGCCGAACATGGTGCGGATGTTGAGCATGCCGAGGCCGCGTACCTCGAGGAAATCGCGCAGCAAGTCGGGGCAGCGTCCTTCCAGCGTCTCCGGTGAGATGCGGTAGAGCTCGGTGATGTCATCGGCGACCAAGCCGCTGCCGCGGGTGATCAGTTCCAGCGCCAGCTCGCTCTTGCCCACGCCGCTGTCGCCGGTGATCATCACGCCGACGCCAAGCGCGTCGAGGAACACGCCGTGGCGCGTGGTTGAATCGGCCAATGCTTTGACGATGTAGTGGCGGATCATCCACATTAGTTGCACGCTGCCCAGGGGCGATCGGAACAGCGGGGTGTGGGTGCGGTTGGCGAAGTCGAGCAGGCCTTTGGGGATGTCGGTCTCGCCGGCCACGATGAGGCACAGCGGCTCGCCCTGCTCGAGCTTGGTCAACCCTTCGGACAGTTCGGCTGGGGAGAGCGCGTGCAGGTAATCGAGTTCGGTGCTGCTGAGTACCTGCACCCAGTTGGGGTGGATCAGGTTCATGTGGCCGATGAGGCCGCGGTTGGAGGCGTTGACGATCTCGCTCTCCAGCACGCGGTCGGCACCTTTGGCGCCGCCCACCCAGATGAGGCTCAGACGTTCCTGCTTGTCTTCGAAGAGTTGCTGGATGTTGACCTGGGCCATATTTGTGATCTCAGCTTATTGGTGCATCTGTGGAATTTATCCCTGCCACTCGGTGAACAGTTTGTGGATCTCTGCCGGGTCGTCGGTGGACTGCAGTTTGTCGCGGAACACCTTGTCGCTGAACATCTGCGCCAGTTCGCCCAGCAGTTGCAAGTGCATGTCGGTCGCGCGCTCGGGGACCAGCAGCACGAAGATGAAGCTCACCGGCAGTCCGTCCGGCGCATCGAAGGGGATAGGGTTCTGCATCTTGACGAAGGCGGCGGCGGCATCGCGCAGACCTTTGACGCGGCCGTGCGGGATGGCAACGCCCTGTCCCAGTCCGGTGGAGCCAAGCTTTTCGCGCGCGAACAGGCTGTCGAACACCTGACTGCGCGCGATCTGCTGCGTGTTCTCGAACAGCAACCCGACGCGTTCGAACACGCGTTTCTTGCTGGCGGACTCGTTGTCCAGCAGCACGCATTCCGGGGTCAATATCTTGCTAATAAGGCTCATGTTGGTTCACCAAATGAAAACGAGGCAACCGTTCGGTTGCCTCGAGATTCGTCCTATTCTGCCGCGCCGGGTTTTCCGGTTTCGTCATGGCGACGCGCAGTGCCTTTTTCCTTGTGCTTCAGCACCTGGCGATCCAGCGAATCGACCAGTGCGTCGATGGCGACATACAGGTTGCTGTCGGTAGTTTCGGCGAAGATATTCTTGCCGGAGACATGCACGTTGGCTTCGGCCTTCTGGACCAGTTTGTCCACAGACAGGATCACGTTGATGTCGATCACGTTGTCGAAATGGCGTTTGACCTTGTCCAGCTTGCTGAGTACGTGCTCGCGGATGGCCGGGGTGATTTCGAGGTGACGTCCTGTGAGGTTGAGGTTCATGGCCTGCTCCTTATGGTTAGAGTGATTTACGAAGATTCACCGGAAGGATGTTCATTCCCTCGCGGTATTTTGCCACGGTACGGCGGGCGACCAATATGCCCTGCTGTGCCAGGATCTCAGACATGCGACTGTCGGTGAGCGGATGTTTGTCGTCCTCCTCGCTGACCAGTTGCTTGATGAGTGCGCGGATGGCGGTGGAAGAACAGGCACCGCCCGCTTCGGTGGCGAGACCGCTACCGAAGAAATACTTGAATTCGTAGATGCCGCGCGGGGTGAGCATGAACTTCTGCGTGGTCACGCGCGAGATGGTGGATTCGTGCAGTTCAAGCTGGTCGGCGATCTCGCGCAGCACCAGCGGGCGCATGGCGATGTCGCCGTGCTCGAAGAACTGGCGCTGGCGCTCGACGATGGCCTGTGACACACGCAGGATGGTCTCGAAGCGCTGTTGCAGGTTCTTGATGAACCAGCGCGCCTCCTGCAACTGGGTGGACATCTCCTGTGCGCTCTTCTCGCCGCGCTGCTGCAGGATGTTGGCATACACCTGGTTGATGCGCAGACGCGGCATCGCTTCCGGGTTGAGGCGTGCGCGCCAGATGCCGCCGTGGCGTTCAACCAGCACGTCCGGCACCACATAGTCGGCCGCACGGTGTTCGAAGGCCGAGCCCGGCTTGGGTTGCAGGTGCACGATCAGGTCCTGCGCGCAACGCAGGGCATCATCGTCGCAGCGCAAAGCTTTTTTCAGTTTGTTGAAGTCGCGTGCGGCGAGCAGGTCGAGGTGGCCGGTCACGATGGCCAGTGCCAGGTCGCGGCCGGGGATGTCTTCCGGCATGGCGCGCAACTGAAGGGCCAGGCACTCGCTCAGGCTGCGCGCGCCGATACCGGGCGCGTCCAGATGCTGCAACTGCACCAGCGCAGTCTCCAGGTCGTCCAGCGTGACATCCAGCTCGGGCGGCAGCAGTTCGAATATCTCTTCCAGCGGCTGCGACAGGTAGGCGTTCTCGTCCAGCGCGTCGATGAGCAGACCGACCAACTTCTTGTCGCGCGCAAGCATCTGGCACATGTTCAATTCCCACAGCAGGTGCTCGCGCATGCTGGGCCGTTCCGCGGCGACCTCGGCGTAGCCGTCGTCCTCGTCGTCCGGATTGCTGGAGGATGAGGATGAAAAGGTCGGTTCCTGCCAGTCGCTGCTGTCGTTGCGCGCTTCGGGCTCGGCGGGAGTGGTGTTTTCGCTGCTGCTGGACGGAGCCGGGGTGTCGGTGCTGCTGTTGCCGCTGTAGGTCTGGTTGGTGTTCTCGTCCTCGCGTTCGAGGAAGGGGTTTTCGTCCAGCAGACGCGCGGTCTCCTGATTGATCTCAAGCGTCGACAGTTGCAGCAGCTTGATAGCTTGCTGCAACTGCGGGGTCAGCGTCAGTTGCTGGGATTGCCTGAGTTGGAGAGAGTGTTTCATTGCCGGTTTTGGTGTGGGAGCGGCGCTGCTTATAACTTGAAGTGCTCGCCCAAGTACACCTTCCTCACGCCCTCATTATAGATGATTTCCTCGGGCTTGCCCTCGGCCATCACCGATCCGGCGTTGATGATGTAGGCGCGGTCGCAGATACCCAATGTTTCCCGCACGTTATGGTCGGTGATGAGCACGCCGATGCCGCGTTCCTTGAGGAAACGGATGATCTTCTGGATATCCAGCACAGCGATGGGGTCGACCCCGGCGAAGGGTTCGTCGAGCAGGATGAAACGCGGGTCGGTCGCCAGCGCGCGCGCAATCTCGACGCGGCGGCGTTCGCCGCCGGACAAACTGATGGCCGGGTTGTCGCGGATATGGGTGATGTGCAGGTCGTTCAGCAGCGCCTCCAGGCGCGCGCTCATCTCGGCGGGCGCATAGCCCTGCAATTCCAGCACCGCCTGGATGTTCTCGGTCACGGTCAGGCGGCGGAAGATGGAGGCTTCCTGAGGCAGATAGGCCAGGCCGAGGCGCGCGCGACGGTGGATGGGCAGGTGGGTGATGTCCTGGTCGTCGATGAAGATCTCGCCGCCGTCGGTGGCACAGAGGCCGACTATCATATAGAAGCTGGTGGTCTTGCCGGCACCGTTGGGGCCGAGCAGTCCGACCACTTCGCCGCTTTTCACGGACAGTGAGACATCCTGCACCACGGTGCGGGCGCCATAACGTTTCTTCAGCGAGACGGTGCGGAGTTGGCTCATGGTTTGGACTTGGGTTTGGATAGGGTCGGGCTGGACTGGATGGTGAGAGGCGCGTCCTTCGCTGTGGCAGCAGCGGCAGGTGCGGCGGATTTTGGCTGGATCACCGCAGTCACGCGGCCCTTGTTCGGTCCGTCGGCATTGGCCGGATCGCCGCTGACCTGGAACACTTCGGTGCGGGTGCTGTAGGCGATATGGTCGCCTTTCAGGTCGTCCTGATCCCTCTTGACGCGAGCCTGGCCGAAGAAGTCGACTGTTTCGGCCAGGGTGTCATATTCGATGCGCTCGCCGTAACCTTCCATGATCTGGTCACTGCCTTCGTGTTTCTGACGGAAATGGGCCGGGGTGCCGGTGGCGGTGCAGTGTTTGTAACCGCGGGCGTCCTGCGTCACCACGATTTTTTCAGCCTGGATGTGCAGGGTTCCCTGCGTCAGTTCCACCTTGCCCTCGAACACGCTGGTCTGCTTCTGGTCGTCGATGACCACGCTGTCCGCTTCCATGTGGAGGGGTTTGTCGCGGTCCGCGTTCTCGGCGCGCGGCAGATTGCTCCAGCCCAGCAGCAGGAGTGCGAGCAGAACGGCGCTATTCGCGGATCGGATCATGGTTGGCCCGTACGCGCGACAGCAGCTTGACGGTGCGCGTCTTGTTGTCGAGTTCCATGCCCACGGCACGGAGGGTGTTGTAACGGTCGGTCACCACCACCGACTGGTTCGAGTCGGCCCAATCGCGGTCGGGGACGACATGCAGATAATCGGTGGCGAAGCGCTGTTCGCCGATGTTGCCGCCGGCATCGCGGACGATTCGCACCTCGTCGTACAGGGACACTTCGTCGCCCTTGCTCGAGATCATGCCGGTCTGTGCCGATGTGACGGTGGGCGCGCGATCCGGGTGAAGGCTGGTAAGTAGCGGCATCTGCAGATGCGTGGTGTCGTCGTCCGGGTAATGCCACAGACGTTCAGCCGCGATGATGTAACGCGGCTTGCCTTCCTTATCCAACGAGACCGCGGAGAAACGGTCGACGGCGTAATCGATGTCATGCCGTTTTTGGCTTTCTTTTTGCGGCAGCGGCAGCACCTGCTGGTTTAGCCAATAGGTCGCGAGCAGCAACAGCAGCAGCGGCAACAAGGGCAGCCATGCGCGGGCTTTTGCGACGAGGGGCTGGGTATGCATTACTTCAGATAGGGCGCGAGTTGCGCGTCCAGATTGCCTTGGGCGCCGAGGATGAGTTCGCACACTTCGCGCACGGCGCCATGTCCCGCGGCGCGCTGGCTGATGTAGTGCGCATGGTCGCGCACGATCTGCGGTGCTGCGGGCACGCTCAATGCCAGCCCGACGCGGCGCATCACCGGCAGGTCGACCACGTCGTCGCCCATGAACGCGGCCTGCTCGGGCGCGAGCGTCATGTCAGTCAGCAGTGACTGCATCGCCCCAAGCTTGTCTTCCACACCCTGATAAACGCGGGTGATGCCGAGGTTCTTCGCGCGCATCTCCACGCATTTCGAAGTGCGGCCGGTGATGATGGCGAGCTCGATGCCGCTGTTCTTCAGCATCTTGAGGCCGTGACCGTCGAGCGAGTTGAATCGCTTGAACTCCTCGCCCGAGTCGGAGAGATACAAGCCGCCATCGGTGAGCACGCCATCCACGTCGAAGGCGACCAGGCGCAGGGGTTTGATTCGTTCGGCGAGGGTCATCAGATCACCTTCGCTTTCAGCAGGTCATGCATGTTCAGTGCGCCGACCAGTTTTTTGTCGGCGTCCACCACCACCAGTTGGCTGATGTTGTATTGCTCCATCAACTGTACCGCTTCGACCGCCAGCGCATCAGGACCGATATGGCGCGGCGTTTTAGACATCACCTCGCTGACCGGGGTGGTGCTGAAATCCAGTTTCTTCTCCAGTGTGCGGCGCAGGTCGCCGTCGGTGTAAATGCCGAGCAGGCGCTTGCTGTCGTCGACGATGGCGGTCATGCCCAGACCTTTGCGCGAAATCTCCAGCACCGCGTCGGCTAGTGTCGCGCTCTCGCGCACCGAGGGGATGCTGGCATTGGCGTGCATGACGTCGCGCACATGGGTGAGCAGGCGACGGCCGAGGCTGCCGCCGGGGTGGGAACGCGCGAAATCCTCCTCGCCGAAACCCTTGGCATCGAGCAGTGCGACGGCCAGCGCGTCGCCCAGCGCGAGCGCGGCGGTGGTGCTGGCGGTGGGGGCGAGCCCCATCGGACAGGCTTCCTGCGCGACCGTGCCGTTGAGGTGGACATCGGCAGCCAGTGCCAGGCTGGACTGCGGATTGCCGGTCAGCGTGATCAGGTGCGCGCCCTGGCGCTTGAGGACGGGGACGATGGTGAGCAGCTCTTCGCTCTCGCCCGAATAGGAGAGGCCGATGAACACGTCCTGCGCGGTGACCATGCCGAGGTCGCCGTGGCTGGCCTCGCCCGGATGCACGAAGTAGGCGGGGGTGCCGGTGCTGGACATGGTCGCCGCGATCTTGCGCGCGATGTGGCCGGACTTGCCCATGCCGCTGACGATGACCCGGCCCTTGCAGGCGAGGATGAGGTTCAGCGCCTGC
Organism: Gallionellaceae bacterium; assembly: GCA_003445795.1. Lineage (GTDB taxonomy): Bacteria > Pseudomonadota > Gammaproteobacteria > Burkholderiales > Gallionellaceae > Sideroxyarcus. The sequence goes on along the minus strand of DMCN01000066.1, from coordinate 14,250 downwards.
AGGAAATTGTCGTCGATGCGCTGCACCAGTGCCTTGACGGCATCGGCTTCGATATTGAGCACCTGACGCGCGAGGTCGAGGGCATGAGGGGCTGCGGTGATCGGTTTGTTCATGCAGCGGATTATACATGACGACATAAACCTGCTACGCGCTTGGATAGCTGCGTTGCGCGGTGCTCGGAATCCTCATGTACTTTGTGTACATTGCGGTTCCTGTGCTCCGTGCGCCTTGCTCTCCAGTCGCTCGTTACGGTTTCTGTCGCCATGTAAATATCAGTGCCTTTTGGGTGCCGCGCCCTTTTGAAAATATGGCATCATCGGTCTATGAACAGTTCGCTCCATCTCATCCTCATTCTGCTCGCCGTTGCCGTCGGCGTGGTGGTGTTGTTCCGTATCCTGCGTCTGCCCGCGATGCTCGGCTATCTGCTTGTCGGCATCATGATCGGTCCGCACGCGCTGGGCTGGATCCCCGACGCGCCGGAGACGCGCCATCTTGCCGAGTTTGGCGTGGTGTTCCTGATGTTCAGCATCGGTCTCGAATTCAGTCTGGCCCGTTTGCGCGCGATGAAAAAGGTGGTGTTCGGACTGGGCTCGGCACAGGTCATTTCGACCATGGTGCTGGTGATGCTGTCGTCGCTGTTCTTTGAGATCGACTGGCGCGCCGGCCTTGCGCTGGGCGGCATCCTTGCGATGTCCTCCACCGCCATTGTCAGCAAGATGCTGGTCGAGCGCGCCGAGCTAAACGCCCCGCACGGCCAGAAGATCATGGGCGTGCTGCTGTTTCAGGATCTGGCCGTGGTGCCGCTCATCGTCGTCATCCCGGCATTGGCCGAGAGCAACGCCGACCTCAGCAGCACCATCTCGATCGCCATGCTCAAGGCGGTCATCCTGCTGACGGTATTGCTGACCTTTGGCCAGCGCCTGTTGCGGCCGTGGTTCCATCTGGTCGCGGGGCAGAAATCCTCCGAACTGTTCATGCTCAACGTGCTGCTGTTCACCCTCGGCATGGCCTGGCTCACCGAACTCTCCGGCCTGTCGCTGGCGCTGGGCGCCTTTGTTGCGGGCATGCTGATCTCCGAGACCGAATACCGCTACCAGGTGGAAGAGGACATCAAGCCCTTCCGCGATGTGCTGCTGGGCTTGTTCTTCGTCACCATCGGCATGATGCTCGACATGAACGCGGTGATTGCCGGCTGGGGCTGGATACTGTTATTGCTGCTCATCATCATCCCGTTCAAGGCGGCCGTGGTGGCTTTGCTGGTGCGTTCGTTCGCGGGCGAATGGGGCGCTGCGCTGCGCACCGGCCTTGGTCTGGCGCAGGCAGGCGAGTTCGGCTTCGTGCTGCTGACGCTGGCGGGCGATGTGCATCTGCTGCCGGACGATGTGATGCAGAACGTGCTCGCGGCCATGCTCATCTCCATGCTCATCGCGCCGTTCCTGATCCAGCATGCCGAGATCATCGTGCGCCGCCTGTCGCCGGAAGAGTGGATGAGCCGCGCCATGCAGATGCACCAGATCGCGGTGAGCAGCATGGCCAGCAACCAGCACATCATCATCTGCGGTTACGGACGCAGCGGACAGGCGCTGGCGAAATTCCTCGGCGAGGAGGGCATCAGCTTCATCGCCCTCGACCTTGATTCGCGCCGCGTGCGCGAAGCGGCAGAGGCCGGGGAACGCGTGGTGTACGGCGATGCGGGCAAGCGCGAAGTCCTGCTGGCTGCCGGACTGATGCGCGCCAAGGCGCTGGCCATCACCTACGACGACAAGCATTCCGCGCTCAGGATATTGCACCACGTCCAGGCCGCACGCCCCGACCTGCCGGTGGTTGTGCGTACCGCCGACGACACCCATATCGCAGCGCTCAAACAGGCGGGTGCCGCCGAGGTGGTCGCCGAAGTCACCGAGGGCAGCGTCATGCTGGCCTCACAGGCCCTGCTGCTGTCGGGCGTGCCGCTCAGCCGTGTCGTTCGCCATGTGCAGGAATCGCGCGCGCGCCGCTACAGCATGTTCAGCGGCTATCTGCGCGATTCGGCCAAGGCCGAAGTGGAAGTGGGCGAGGAAACCGAGAGCCTGCAACCTCGATTCCAGAATGTGCTGCTGTATGAGGGCGATGCCGCGGTCGGCAAACGCCTGAAAGAGATGAGGCTGGACGAACTCAACATCGAGGTGAATGCCGTGCGCCGCCACAATGTGGAAGGCAGCCATCCGGCCGGGGAAATGGTGCTGCGCGCGGGCGATGTGCTGGTGATGCTGGGCCAGCCGGTCACGCTGGAAGCGGCGGAGAAACGGCTGCGCAAGGGCTAGGTGGCCAGACAGGTCAGGTAATAGCCGCTCTCGTCGATATTATTGGTGGCGATTCCGTAACCGCCGACGCTGGCGCGCGCGATTCGCATGGCACCGCCGTCTGTGTTCCCGTCGTCCATGGCGAGATCGAGTTGCTTGACCATTTTCCCAGTGATGTTGTCCGAGCAGATGATGAAGTTCCCCTTCAGTCCGTCGATGGGCGAGGCAATCGACGCGGATGCGCCAAGGGTGCCGCCCGAGGTGTTGAGCGGGACATAGCTGTCCAGCCCCGTGTCGGCCGTGCCCTGGATGAATCCGGCCAGACGGATGTGCTGCCAAAGATTGAACGACTCTCCCGAACGCGAACTCCAGTTGCCGTTGATGATCTCGTCCCCGTTGCCGTTGTAGACGGGGGAGCCGGGATCGGGCAGATGCGAGGAAGCATTGCGATCATCGCCCGGTAAGGCGCGAAACCTGTCCTGATAACCGTACAGGGCGACCTGGATACTCCGGAAGTCGTCGGCGAGACTCTTTACGCGGGAATTGTTGACGAGTTCCTGCCCTTTCAGCGTCAGGCCGAGTAGCACTCCAAGGATCACCATCACGATGGATACCTCGAGCAGGGTAAGGCCGGATTGTTTGTGCCGCATTGTTAAATCTTTACATTGCAAACTTCGATAACTGAACTATCAGCAACATCTATACCAGCATGGGTACTTGCTGAGTTGCCCGCGCATCAGGGCAGAAAGCAGGTCTCTGCGCCATGCAGTCGTGAAAACTGACGCAGTCCGGACAGTGGATGACGACATATGGATGATCGCCGTTTGCTCTATGCGGAAAATCCGGGCGATAAAAAAGCCCGCCGAAGCGGGCTTTGAGATGTCACGCCGGAGTTCTGATCAAACACCCATGCAGACGGTATAGCTGGCTGCGTCGTCGACGGCTGCCGTGGCAGTCGCAGATGTTGCTGCCGCAGAGCCCACGGGCATCGCCATCATACTGCCGGAAGCAGTGTTGCCGTCGTCCATCTGCAGGTCGAGCTGCTTGACGAATTTGCCTAGGATGGCGCTGGAGCAGATCACATAGGAGCCGCGAATCGCATTGTTGGCGCTGTCCTTGATCGGGGTCAGGAAGCCTGCTACGCAAGAAGCGAGAGGTGCGCCGGCTGCGGTACAGCTGGTGCCGCTCTGGATGCCGATAGTGCCGCCGGTCGCGTTGGTTGGCAGATAATCCACAGCGCCTACAGTGGTGGAGCCGGGCGCCAGACCTGCGAGACGGATGTGCTGCCAGAACAGGTAGGATTCGTCTCCGTTACCGACGCTGCCCCAGAGACCTTCGATGACGCCGTTGCTGACCGTGCCGTTGGTGGTGGCAGCGGTGGCGCCGATCACGTGGCTGGCGGCAGCGCCGTCATCGCCGGGGAGTGCGCGGAACTTGTCCTGATAGCCGTAGATATATACCGGAATGTTCTTGAAGTCGGTGGCCAGGTTCTTCACCCGGGCGCTATTGATCAGTTCCTGACCTTTCAGCACGCCGCCGAGCAGCAGGCCGATGATCACCAACACGATGGCGATTTCGATCAGTGTAAAACCGGATTGGTTGCTTTTCATTTTTTGTACTCTCCAGATTGGTTCGGTGTTTGCTTTATTAGACCTGCGCGCTAATTACAGCAATACTCGTGCCAATGATGGAGTATTTTGGATGGCTTTACACAGGGAGTGCGGCAGACAATCCGCGCCGGGATGCCGACAGGGCGGCAAATGCAGATAGAGCATGGTTTGGCTATCCTTTGATATTGAAAGGGTTGCAGCCAGAAGTTCGCGCAGAACTGGCGCAGGAATTCGGTTAGACTGAGTGCGCGTGACGAGAAAATGACGAAGTGTGGACAGGAATGACGAAATGCTGACAGATTCTTTCGGATTATTGATGCGCTCCAGCCGCTGGATATCTTTTGCCATGCTGGTCGTCTTGCATCTCGCGCTCTGGGTCGGGATGGAGAGTCTGTGGATGCGATCATTGTTGTTGATGCATCTGGGCATGTTCCTGTTGTGGCAACCGTTGTGGCGCGGTGAGAGCAAGCTGCGCCCGGGCGGAGCGGCGGTCATCATCGCGCTGAGCCTGATTGCCATGTTCACGCTCAACTGGTGGGTGCTGGCGTTCTGGGTGAGTGTGCTGTTCGCACTGGTGGGGGGCAGGGTGTTCGCTTTCCATGCGCGCTGGCAGCGTCTTTATTACCTGTTGGTGATGGCTTACCTGCTGGCCATCCTCGTGCTGTTTATCGCGCCCAGGCTGTTCGCCTTGCCCGGACTGGACGAGGTCATGCGCAACATGATGAATGCCGGTCTACCGCTGCTGCTGCTGGCCATGGCCCTTATCCCGGTCGAACGCGAACAGGCGGAATCCGAACAGGCGGTCGATTTCATCTACATCCTGCTGCTGTTCACCCTGCTGACCCTGCTGGTGCTGGGCAGTCTCGCCTTCATGACATTGGGCAAGATCGCGTATCTCGATGCGCTGATGCGCACCATGTTCATCATTGCCGTCATGCTGCTCACGCTGGGCTGGCTGTGGAATCCGCGCAAGGGATTCTCGGGCTTTCAGACCCTGTTCTCGCGCTATCTGCTGAGTATCGGCACGCCGCTGGAGATCTGGCTGGAGCGACTCGCCGATGCGGCACGGCAGGAGCAGAATCCGGAAGCCTTCCTCGCCCATGCGACCGAGTATCTGACCGAGATGCCCTGGATATCCGGTCTGTCGTGGGTATCGGACTGCGGACACGGCACCCTGGGGGTGTCCAGCCAGCACCGCATCGAGATGTCCGACCAGGATCTGAGCCTGACCATATTCATCCGTCAGGCGGTTTCGCCGACCGTGCTGCTGCATGTGCGACTGCTCACCCAGTTGCTCGGCCATTTCTATCAGGCCAAGCGGCGCGAACAGTCCCTGCGCGAGATCACCCGCCAGCAGACCATCTACGAGACCGGCGCGCGCCTGACCCACGACCTCAAGAACATGCTGCAATCGCTGTTCGCGCTGACCTCGGTCGCGCAGCACCAGCCGGAAAAGTCCCTGCCGATATTGCAGCGCCAGTTGCCGGTGCTCACACAGCGTATCGAATCGGTGCTGGCCAAGCTGAAGACGCCGCAGACACAGGACGAAGTGGTCGAACTGCCGCTGGCGACCTGGTGGGAAGGAGTGCGCCAGCGCCATCCGCACCGCGATCTGTTGTGGAACGTGCCCAAGGGGCTGGATGACCGGCTGATCCCGGCACCGCTGTTCGACTGTGTCGCCGACAACCTCATCGACAACGCGTGCAAGAAACGCCAGAACGAACCGGGCATCCCCATCAGGGTCACGCTGGAGCGGGAACCGTTCAGTCTCAGCATCAGCGATGGCGGCAGCGCCATCCCGGGCCGCATCGCCAATCAACTGCTGCGGACCATCGTGCCTTCCGAGGACGGCATGGGCGTCGGCCTGTATCAGGTGGCACGCTGGGCGACGCAGTCCGGCTACCGTCTGGAGTTGAGCGATAACAGGGACGGCAAAGTCACCTTCCGGTTAAGCAAGTCAGCCTAGCGCGCGGTACTTTTCAAGCGCGTGCCAATCGCAGCGGGTAAAATCGCGCGCCATGAATCCAGCATTATCTGCCATCGCCCAGCGCCGTCTGGCGCGCGTCCAGCAACTCTCCGCCATCGAATACCCCGCTGACCTTCCGGTCGTTGCGCGGCGCGAGGAATTGGCGCAGGCCATCGAAAAACACCAAGTCGTCATCGTCTGCGGAGAGACCGGTTCGGGCAAGACCACGCAGTTGCCCAAGATATGCCTGAGTCTCGGGCGCGGCGTGCTCGGCGTCATCGGCCACACCCAGCCAAGGCGGGTGGCGGCACGTTCGGTGGGCGCGCGCATCGCGCATGAGCTGAAATCCGAGCTTGGCGGTCTGGTCGGATACAAAGTGCGCTTCAACGACAAGGTGTCGCCCGATACCTGCGTCAAGCTGATGACCGACGGCATCCTGCTGGCCGAGATCCACCATGATCCGAACCTGCGAAATTACGACACCATCATCATCGACGAGGCACACGAGCGCTCTCTGAACATCGACTTTTTGCTGGGCTATCTCAAGCGCCTGTTGCCGCGCCGCCCGGATCTGAAACTCATCATCACCTCGGCGACGTTGGATGCGGAGCGGTTTGCGAAGCACTTCTCCGGTGCGCCTGTATTGCAAGTTACCGGCCGCACCTATCCGGTCGAGGTGCGCTACCGCCCGCCGCAGCAGAACGAAGAAGGCGATACGCAGGACGTGCCGCAGGCGGTATGCAGCGCGCTGGATGAATTGAGCATCGGCGGCCTGAAAGGCGATGTGCTGGTGTTCCTGCCGGGTGAGCGCGAGATACGCGATACCGCCGAAGCGTTGCGCAAACACCAGCACAAGGGATTGGAAATCCTGCCGTTGTTCTCGCGCCTGTCCATCGCTGAGCAGGACCGCGTGTTCAAGCCTGCTTCCGGCGTGCGTCGCGTGGTGCTGGCGACCAACGTGGCGGAGACTTCGTTGACTGTGCCCAACATCGGCTATGTCATCGACAGTGGTCTGGCGCGCATCAATCGCTACAGCGTGCGGCAGAAGGTGGAGCAGTTGCGCATCGAGAATATCGCACGCGCGGCCGCCAACCAGCGCGCCGGGCGCTGTGGTCGCGTGATGAGCGGCGTGTGCATCCGTTTGTACGAGGAGGCGGATTTCCAGCAGCGCCCCGAGTTCACCGACGCCGAGATATTCCGCGTGTCGCTGGCCACCGTCATCCTGCGCATGAGTGCGCTCGGGCTGGGTGAAGTCGAGGAGTTCCCGTTCATCGAGCCGCCGGGTTCGCGCGCGATCACCGACGGCTACCAGCTGCTGCAGGAGCTGAACGCCATCGACGACAAGCGCCAGCTCACGCCGCTCGGCCACGAGCTGGCCAAACTGCCGCTTGATCCCAAGGTGGCGCGCCTGCTGCTGGCGGGGCGGCAGTATCACTGTCTCAACGAGATCCTCATCATCGCCAGCGCACTCGCTTTGCAGGATCCTCGCGACAGGCCAAGCGAGCGGCGCGAGGCGGCTGATGCCGCGCACCAGCGCTTCAACGACGAGCGCTCGGATTTCCTCGCCTATATCAAGTTGTGGGCCTGGTTCCAAGATGCAGTGAAGCACAAGAAGACCAATAAATTGTGGGCGAACGAGTGCCGCGAGAAGTTCCTGTCGCCGCTGCGCCTGCGCGAGTGGCACGAGCTGCACCAGCAGTTGCATGCGCAGGTATCTGAGATGGGCATGCGCTTCAATGAGCAGCCTGCCACTTTCGAACAGATCCACAAGGCGCTGCTGACCGGCTTGCTTGGCAACATCGGTACGCGCGCGGTGAACGAGCCCTATTACCTCGGTCCGCGCGAGATCAAGTTCTTCATCGCGTCGAACTCGGTGCTGGCGAAGAAAGGTGCGAAGTGGGTGGTGGCGGCGGAAATCGTGGAGACGACAAAACTTTTTGCGCGCTGTGTGGCGCGCATCGAGCCGGAGTGGCTGGAAGAAGTCGGCGCGCATCTGATGAAGCGCAGCTATTTCGACGCGCACTGGGAGAAGAAGGCGGCGCAGGTGGCGGCGTGGGAGCGCAGCACACTGTACGGCCTGCTCATCAATCCGAAGAAGCGCGTGCACTACGGACCGATGAACCCGGAAGAATCGCGCGAAGTGTTCATCCGCGAGGCTCTGGTGAACGGCGAGTTCAACACCCAGGCGCCATTCTTTGCGCACAACCAGAAACTCATCGCCGACATCGAGGCGCTGGAGCACAAATCGCGCCGTCCCGATGTGCTGGTGGACGACGATCTGATCTTTGCCTTTTACGATGCGCGAATTCCGGCGGGCATGCACAACGGCGCGGCCTTCGAGCATTGGCGCAAGGAAGCGGAGCGCGAACAGCCCAAGTTGCTGTACCTGAAAAAAGACGACCTCATGCGCCACGAGGCGGCGGGCATCACCACCGAGCATTTCCCGCCGCAGCTGCTGATGAACAATGTGAGCTATGCGCTGGCCTACAACTTCGCGCCGGGCAAGAGCGACGATGGCGTGACGCTGACCGTGCCGCAGGCGTTGTTGAACCAGGTGTCGGCGGCGCGCTGCGAATATCTGGTGCCGGGGATACTGGCCGAAAAGATAGTCCAGCTGGTGAAATCGCTGCCGCAGAAACTGCGCCGCCACTGCGTGCCGGTGCCGGAATTCGCCGCCGCATTCTGCGCGGCAGTGAAGCCATCCGACACGCCGCTGCTGCAGGCGCTGGCACGCTACATCCGCGAGCAAAAGCAGATTGACGTGCCGTTGGATGCGTTCCGGCTGGAGCAGTTGCCCGCACACCACCTGATGAATTTCCGCGTGGTGGACGAGCACGGGCGCCAGCTCGGCATGTCGCGCAATTTTGCCGCCTTGCGCGGGGAGTGGGCGCCGAAACAGGCCGCAGTTCAAGTTGCTCCGGCGGCAAAGAGCGCGGCACCGCAGCAGCAGCGCGGCGGTGAGCGCTATACCGAATGGAAGTTCGGTGACTTCAAATCCACCAGCGCGGAGCAGCGCGCCGGACAGACCATCACCGTGTTCAACGCGCTGGTGGACGAAAGTGATGCGGTGACGCTACAGAGTTTCGACACGCAGGATGCGGCAAAAGCCGCACACCGCCTGGGATTGCGCCGCCTGTTCCAGCTCGCGCTGAAGGAGCAGGTCAAATATCTGGAGAAGAACCTGCCCGGTCTGCAGGCGATGTCCATGCAGTTCCTGCCCTTCGGCAGCCAGCAGGACCTGCAACGGCAGATACTCGCCGTGACTTTCGATCGCTGCTGTCTGAACGATCCCTGGCCGGAGAACGAGAAGGAGTTCGCCACGCGCTGCCAGGACGCCAAGGCGCGCCTGAATCTGGTGGCGCAGGAGATCGCGCGGCTGGTTGCTGCGGTGCTGGCGGAATACCAGATGCTGCAAAAGGCGTTGCCCGGGTTCAAGGTGCACGGGCAGGTGCTGCAGGATATCCGGCAACAGTTGGAAAGTCTGCTGGGCAAGGAATGGGTGGCGCGCACGCCGTTCGAGCGCATGCAGCATATGCCGCGCTACCTGAAGGCCGTCAACGTGCGGCTGGAGAAGCTGCGCGCCAATCCGGCGCGCGACGCGCAGAACATGGCGCAGATGAACCCGCTGTTGCAGCAGTGGCAGCGTCGTATGTCGGCGCAACAGGGCGAGCCGGATGCCCGGCTGGAGGATTTCGGCTGGATGGTGCAGGAGTTGCGCGTGTCGCTGTACGCGCAGGAGCTGAAGACGCCGGTGATCGTGTCGGTGAAGCGGCTGGAGAAGATACTCGCCGGACTAAGCGCCTGAGCGCTGTTAAAATCGAATTGTGAAGAATCGGAGTGCAGGATCATGACGCAGAAAAAAGTGGATGTGTTGCTGGTGGGGGCGGGGGTGATGAGCGCGACGCTGGGCAAGCTGCTGGCGCAGCTCGATCCGTCGCTCAAGATACTTATGGTCGAGCGCCTGGCCCATGTCGCGCACGAGAGTTCGCACGGTCTGAACAACGCGGGCACCGGGCACGCCGGTTATTGCGAGCTCAATTACACACCGCTGCAGCCGGACGGCAGCATCAAGATCGACCGCGCGCTGGAGATCAATGCGGCGTACGAGGTCTCGCTGCAGTTCTGGTCCTATCTGGTGGAGCAGGGCTTGTTGCCGACGCCGGAGAAGTTCATCAACCCGGTGTTTCACCAGAGTTTCGTGTGGGGCGATGAGAACGTCGCCTTCCTGCACAAACGCTACAAGGCGCTGCACAAGCATCATCTGTTCGAGGAGATGGAGTACAGCGACGACCACGCCGTGCTGCACAAATGGATGCCGCTGGTGATGAAGCATCGCGACCCGAAACAGAAGGTCGCCGCGACCCAGGTGAAACACGGCACCGACGTGGATTTCGGTTTCCTCACCCGCAAGCTGGTGAAGGCTTTGCAGAAACTGCCGAACTTCGAACTCAAGCTCAGCCACACCATCATGGGTATGAAACAGCATGACGACGGCCGCTGGCATGTGCGGGTGAAGGATAACCACACCGACTCGGTGCGCACGATCAACGCCGGATTCGTGTTCCTCGGTGCGGGCGGCGGCGCATTGCCGCTGCTGCAGAAATCCGGCATCCCCGAAGCCAAAGGCTATGGTGGATTCCCCGTCGGTGGGCAGTGGCTGATCTGCCGCGATCCCAAACTTCTGAAACAGCACACCACCAAGGTGTACGGCAAGGCGGCGGTGGGTGCGCCGCCGATGTCGGTGCCGCATCTGGATGCGCGCATCATCGATGGCGAGTCGGCGCTGCTGTTCGGTCCGTTTGCCGGGGTGACCACCCGATTCCTCAAGGAAGGGTCGATGTTCGACCTGGTCGGCTCGCTGAAGACGGGCAATCTGGGGCCGATGCTGGCGGTGGCGCGCGACAATCTGGACCTCATGCGCTACCTCGTCTCCGAAGCTTTCAAGTCGCACAGGGAGCGCGTCGCCTCGCTGCGCGAATTCTATGCCGAGGCCAAGCCGGAAGACTGGAAACTGGCTTCCGCCGGGCAGCGCGTGCAGATCATCAAGGGCTGCGACAAGAAGGGCGGAAAGCTCGAGTTCGGCACCGAGATCGTCACCTCTAAGGACGGCACCATCGCCTCGCTGCTGGGCGCCTCGCCCGGCGCCTCGACCGCGGTGCAGGCGATGATCGAAGTGATCGAGCGTTGCTTCAAGTCGCGCATGCACAGCGCGGAATGGAAGCGGAAGATGAAGGAGATGGTCCCGTCCTACGGCGAATCGCTGGACGAGAACGTGCGTCTGCTGCACGAGGTGCGCAAACGCACGCTTGCCACCTTGCGACTGGACGGAAGCCGCGAGCCGGATTGAGCGCTGCGCTATAATCGCCGCAACCGGTCATGACAACCGGCGCATGACGCCGCACACGGAAAAAAATCACTCAATGGGAGGTTGCATGAACAAACAAGAAGCACAGATGCTGAGTGAAGAGATCGAGATACTGATGACGGAGCGCGCACGCCTGCTCAGGGTGGTCGGTGCGGCGGCCGTGCTGGTGGCGAACGCCGATGCCAGCAGGCTGCAGCCTAACGCGGTGGAAGCCGCAGAGGTGCTGTCCGAGATGCTGAATGCCCTGCCGGAAGAGACGCTGAAAGACGCGCTTGAATCCGTGCATGCGGAGCCGGATGAAGCGTAGACGTCAATCAGGGCAGCAATGAGCCAGACCCCGCAAAAGCAGAAGATCGGACTCATCCTCACCGGCGGCGGCGCCCGCGCCGCCTATCAGGTCGGTGTGCTCAAGGCCATCGCCGAATTTCTTCCGCGCCGCTCCCACTCCCCGTTCCAGGTCATCTGCGGCACTTCGGCCGGGGCTTTGAACGCGGTCACACTGGCGGTGAACGCGCGCCATTTCCGCAAGGGCGTGAATTACCTGTTCGGCATCTGGAACAACTCCCACGTGAGTGACATCTACCGTTCCGACGTACTCGGTGTTTTTGTCAACAGCGTGCGCTGGCTGGCGGGGTTGGTGTTGAGCGTGTTTGGTGTCAACCGCATGAGTCGCATCTCGCTGCTGGACAATGCGCCGCTCGCCGCTTTCCTGGAACGGACGCTGCCCTGCGAAAAGATCCAGGAAAGCATCGATGCCGGTGTGCTGCACGCGTTGAGCATCACAGCCTCGGGCTACAGCTCCGGACACTCGGTCACCTTTTTTCAGGGCGTGCCGGGCCTGTTGCCGTGGAAGCGCACGCGCCGGGTCGGCATGGAGACCAGGATCGGCATCGAACATCTGCTGGCCTCGTCCGCGATCCCGTTCATGTTCCCCGCCGTGCATATCCACCGCGAATATTTCGGCGACGGCTCCATGCGGCAGATCGCCCCGATCAGTTCGGCACTGCATCTCGGGGCCGAAAAGGTGATGCTGATGGGCGCATGGCATTCGGATGACGACGAGGGGCGGCGCAACCGGTCGGATGAGTATCCGACGCTGGCGCAGATTGCGGGCCACGCGCTGGACAGTATCTTTCTCGACGGCCTGGAGGTCGACCTCGAGCGCCTGCAGCGAATCAACAAGACCGTCAGCCTGATTCCGGAAGAGTTGCGCCAGGCCACGGGGATGCGTCATATCGAAGTGTTGGTCATCACGCCCAGCCAGCCGCTGGAGAAGGTGGCCGAGCGGCATATCGACCAGTTGCCATGGACCATCCGGCTGCTGTTGCGCGCCGCCGGCGTCATGCGCCGCAGCGGGGCGAATCTGGTGAGTTATCTGCTGTTCGACAAACACTATTGCCGCGCGCTGATCGATCTCGGCTATCAGGACGCGATCAAGCGGCGCGAAGAGATCGTGAAGTTCCTCGGTTGCGATCCCGCAGCATCCAGTTGCGACATGCCGCAATGAGCGCGCCGGACGCGCCCAAACCCCTGACCTTTGCCCTGCTGCGCCGTCTTGCGGACGGCGAGTTCCATTCCGGCGAGGTGCTGGCGCGGCAGTTCGGTGTGACGCGCGCCACCGTGTGCAACGCGCTGCATGATGTCGGGCATCTCGGTTTGACGCTGTACAGCGTGCGCGGCCGCGGTTACCGCCTGGCGCGCCCGCTGCAGTGGCTGGATGCTGCGCTGATCCGCAGCAGCCTCGGCGCGGCTGGCGACGGTCTGCATATCGAGATACTAGATCACGCGTCTTCCAGCAACGCGCTGCTGTTGCAGCGCAGTTCGCAAGGCGCACCCGGCGGTACGGTGCTGGCGGTGGAATGGCAGACCGCCGGTCGCGGACGTCTGGGCCGGACCTGGCACTCGGGTCTGGGCGATACGCTCACTTTTTCCGTACTGTGGCGATTCGGCGGCGGGCTGGCCACATTGTCCGGCCTGAGCCTCGCGGTCGGTGTCGCCATGATGCGCGCGCTGCACGAACTCGGCATCGCGGGCGCGGGGCTCAAGTGGCCGAACGATGTGCTGCTGAACAACGGCAAACTCGCCGGGATACTCATCGAGGCGCAGGGCGATATGCTGGGCCCCAGCGCGGTGGTGATCGGCATCGGCCTCAACCTGACCGTGCCGGAGGCGATGCGCGAACTCATCGGACAACCGGCCAGCGACCTGACTTCGCTGGACATGCCGCAGGCGGAACGCAACCAGGTGCTTGCGGTATCATTGAAACATCTGGCCGCTGTGCTGCACGGATTCAGTCATGGCGGCTTCGCGCCGCTGCGCGACGAATGGGAGCGGCATCATGTCTTTCAGGGGCGCATGGTGAAGATGCTGATGCCCGACGGCAGCCATGTCAGCGGCACGGTGCTGGGGGTGACGGACGATGGCGTCTTGCGCCTGCTGACCGGGCAGGGCGAGCAGTTGTTCAATGCGGGCGAGGTCAGTCTAAGGAGTGCATAGGGTGTTGCTACTGGATGTGGGGAACAGTCGCTGCAAATGGGCGCTGGTGCAGGACGGGGCATGGACGCATCAGGGCGTGGCGGGTAACACCGAGTGGATCGCCCTGCAGCATGCCTTCGCCGCATTGCCGGTACCGGACCGGGTAGTGGTCTCCAACGTGGCGGGCGAGGCGATGGCGCAGCGGCTGCGCGCGGTCTGCGCAGAATGGAAGTGTCCGCTCGAATTCGTGACGGCGAGCGCGCAATGCTGTGGCGTTCACAATGGCTATGAGCAAACCGAACGGCTGGGCAGCGACCGCTGGGCGGCGCTGATCGCAGCATGGCAGCGGGTGCGCGGCGCCTGTCTGGTGGTGAATTGCGGCACCGCGACAACGGTGGATGCGCTGTCCGCACAAGGCGAATTCCTCGGCGGCCTTATCCTGCCCGGCGTTAGCCTGATGCAGCACAGTCTCGCCACCAACACCGCGCAACTGATCGCCGAGCAGGGCACATTGCAGGATTTTCCGCGCAACACAGCGGACGCCATCCATAG
>DMCN01000088.1 GCA_003445795.1 Gallionellaceae bacterium | reverse complement strand
CTTCATGCTGTTCACCCTGATCTACACCCCCTGCCTCTCCGCCATCGCCACCCTGCGCAGCGAGGCAAAGAATATGGGCTACACCCTGTTCGTACTTTCGTGGTCGCTGCTATTGGCTTGGGGAGTCAGCTTCGCGTTCTATCAGGGCGCGCGCGCTTTGGGATACTGAGTCAATTGTGCGCCACAGGATGTGGCGGCAAAAGGTGGTCTATTCTTTCCAGGCTTTGTCGAGTAGTTCCTGCGCCCGGAGCAGTTTTGCGTTGGCTTCGTCCAGCTTCTTTTTCGAAGCCTCCGTTTTTTGCCTGTCTTCCGCAAGACGTTTCTGCGCATCGGCCAGACTCTTCTCGGACTCGGCAACCCGTTGCAGGTTGCCCTTATGCTCCGTTTCAGCTTTGGCCTGATTCTCTCTGGCGTATTCCACCCCGACCTGCTGGGCCGAGACGTCCTTGGCTTGCGCCAGGGACGTCAGCGAGAAAAGCGCGGCAAAGATCAGGGCCGTTCTGAACATGGACAGCGCGATCTCAGAACGACAGCTGCACACCCAGATGCGGGCCGTTGATCAGCACTGCTTCGGTACTGGTGTTCTTCAGCACGAACCATGTCTTGCGGTATCCGCCGTAGACCTGCACCTGCGGTGAGATGGAGAACTCGGCACGCGCGCCGTATTGCTGATAACGGTCGGCATCGCCGTAAGTGATGATCTTGGGAGCCAGATACAGCTCTCCGGCAAAGGCCAGACGGCGTTCCGACGGCAATTCGTAGCGCACTTGCGCACCAAGGGCGATTGCGGAAGCCTTGTTGCGAGCCGGGGTCTCCTTGATGATGGCGACAACCGCCTTACCACCCACACCGATGGTCAGACCGGGCACGTTCATCTCGTCGTTCGCCACCAGCAGGCCAACACCGCCGATGATGCTGTTCTTGTCGTTGTACATCAATTCCGCATACATCTCGGACTTGCCGGCGAGGCCGCTGGCGACGCCGTATTTGAACTGGGCCGTGGTATTGCTCAGGCCGATGTCCAATGTATCCGCAGAAGACAAAGTAGCCACTGACATCAAAGAGATTGCAAGGATTTTACGCAGCATTATTTTCACTCCTGAACGATTGCAAAATGATTCGATCTTGGCGGAGGCGGTGAGATTCGAACTCACGAAGGACTCTCATCCTCGCTAGTTTTCAAGACTAGTGCCTTCAACCACTCGGCCACACCTCCAAACGGGCCATGAGGCGCGAACATAAGGCGCTGATACCGCCGAATAGTTCCCCCAGGCACTTCCCAACGCCGCGCATGATACCTGAAATACCCCATGCCCCCAACGGGCATGGTTGCAACTTTCACACTGCTTCTGTAGTCTCACGCCTGCTTATTGAAACATCCCTGATCATTGGAGGAAACCATGCAATACCAAACCCAAGCCGCAACACCGACCACGACGCTGGCTGTCGAACAGAACAAAGTCCTGCGCAACACCTACATGATGCTGGCGCTGACCATGATTCCGACCGTCATCGGCGCGCTGATCGGCACTTCGCTGGATCTGTCGTTCATGGCCGCCCATCCCATCATGTACCCGCTGATGATGTTCGCCGTGATGATGGGCATGCTGTTCGCCGTCGCCGCGCTGCGCAACAGCGTGTGGGGAATCGTAGCCCTGCTCGGCTTCACCTTCGTCGCCGGCGTGTTCCTCGGCCCCATCCTGCAAGTGGCCCTGAGCCTGAAGAACGGCGCACAACTGGTCGGTATGGCCGCCGGCGGTACCGGCATCATCTTCTTCTCGCTGGCCACTATCGCCACTGTGACCAAGAAGGATTTCAGCTTCATGGGCAAGTTCCTGTTCATCGGGCTGATCCTGCTGATCGTCGCCTCGCTGGCCAACATCTTCTTCCAGATCCCGGCACTGTCGCTGACCATCTCGGCCATTGCCGTGATGATCTTCTCCGCCTACATCCTGTACGACGTGAGCCAGATCGTGCAAGGCGGCGAGACCAACTACCTGATGGCAACCTTGGGCTTGTACTTGGACATCTACAACCTGTTCATCCATCTGCTCAACCTGCTGATGGCTTTCACGGGCGAACGCGACTAACCGTTTCCCGCACCAACAAAAAAGGCGGCTGCGGCCGCCTTTTTATATCCTCATCGGAAATATGTTTATATGGAATTGGACACTCTGCTTCGCCTGCTGCACGACACTCCCGAGAGTGTGGCTTTCAACGATACGATAGCGGTCATTGACGCGCTATACGATTTCACCCCGACTTCGTTCAGGAACGGCACTTTTCTCAATGAAGCCGGGAAGAACAACGGTTCCTGCAAACTGTTCTCGTTCGCGCGCCTGCGCGGCTTGTCGCAACAACAGACTTTGCACTGCTTCGGCAACTACTATCGGGAAGACGTACTCAAACATCCGGATGGCGACGATCACCAGAACATCAGGAACTTCATCAGAACGGGATGGGGTGGCATCGAGTTCAGCGGCACCGCCCTGCAGCCAAAGAAGTCTTAACAGCTACGGCTTAGGTTTGCGCTGCTCGGGTCGCACGCGCGGCGCCAGCAACACATCGCCGTCATCCGCATCCAAAGACTCGTTTTTCACGTTTGTCATCGGCTGCTCGTAATCGCTCCAGCCGCGCACGCCTGTCTTGAGCGAGACGACGTTGCTGAAACCCATCTTCAGCAGCATATCCGCCGCCAGCACGGAACGTTTGCCGGAGCGGCAGATAACCACGATCTCCTGCCCGCGCCCTGAAGCCAGTTCCGGCACGGTCTCGTCGTAATCCCATTCGCAGGATTGCTCCAGGATGCCGCGCGGTACATTGATCGAGCCGGGGATGCGCAGCAGGTCGAATTCGGCCGGCTCGCGCACATCAAGCAACATGGGTTTGCCGCCTGCGGCCAGTGCGCGGCTCAGATCCCACGGCATGATCTCCTTCACCCGCGTGAGCGCTTCTTCAACCAGATCGTCGTAGCGTGCCATTGTCTTGACCCTTTTTCTTTCTATCGCTCGAACAAAGCGATCGATTCCACATGCGAAGTCTGCGGGAACATG
>DMCN01000112.1 GCA_003445795.1 Gallionellaceae bacterium | reverse complement strand
GTTCACCTTCGCCTACCTGCCGATCGCTCACATGGTCTGGTTCTGGGCGGGTCCCGATGCCTACACCGACGCTGATGCTGCCGCTGCTGCGACTGCGACTGCCGGTTGGCTGTTCCAGAAGGGCGCGTTGGACTTCGCCGGCGGCACCGTTGTGCACATCAACGCCGCTATCGCGGGTCTGGTCGGTGCCTTCCTGATCGGCAAGCGCGTCGGTTACGGCAAAGAAGCAATGGCTCCGCACAATCTGGTGATGACCATGATCGGCGCTTCCCTGCTGTGGGTGGGTTGGTTCGGTTTCAACGCGGGTTCCGCGCTGGAAGCGGGCGGTACAGCTACCCTGGCCTTCGCTAACACCCTGATCGCTACTGCTGCCGCAGTGCTGACCTGGATGGGCGCGGAATGGCTGCTGAAGGGCAANNCTGGTTATCGGCGCACTGGCTGGTGTGGTCTGCTTCTGGGGCGTTACCGGTCTGAAGAAACTGCTGGGTGCGGATGATGCACTGGACGTGTTCGGTATCCACGGCATCGGCGGTATCCTGGGTGCGCTGCTGACTGGCGTATTCAACGGCTTCGCCATGGGCGGCACCGGCATCATCGACTACGTCAACAACACCATCGTCACCACCGAGATGGGCCCGCAAGTGTGGATCCAAGCACAAGCGGTACTGACGACGCTGGTCTGGTCCGGTGTAGTTGCCTTCGTCTGCTACAAGATAGTCGACCTGACCATCGGTCTGCGTGTAGCTGAAGATGCGGAACGCGAAGGTCTGGATACAACGTCTCACGGCGAGAAGGCCTACAACCTGTAATCCATCACAGGCTGGCTGAGAAAGGGGCATCTTCGGATGCCCTTTTCATTAGAGACACAAGTTAGGAGAAGAGAATGTCTGGAGAGATGGAGATACTGTTTTCGCTGGCCGGACGGGTGCATGTGTTGATGCGGCGCGAGATCAACCGCATCATCGACGTCGAATGGATGTGTGCCGATGCCGCGTACGCGAAGGAAGTCATCAAGCTGGCACGCACCGTCGATTCCGACGAACTGCAAAAACTCGCCGACCGGGTCGAGCAGGTGCATCCGAAATTCCTGCGCGCGGAGCACGTCGTTGATCATCTTCCCGCAACGGAGGAATCGAAATACATGACGACCTTGCGCTGATCTTTCCGGCTGGTTTTCAACAACTCAGGGACGCTTCGGCGTCCCTTTTTCACGCCCCATCCGAACCCGGCATCACACTCTTTGAGAACCCGCTGCGCGAGAACTCGCGCGAGGCCGACATGTAGTCCGACAACACCGATTGCGTGGACATGCTGAAGCCGCGATACAAGTCGACGTCGTAGTCGTACATGCGGATGGTGTGCGCGGCCTGGCCGAAATCTCTCAGGAATTCGTCCCAGTCGGCGTAGCGCTCGCCGGCATCCTTCTTCATCGCTTTCTCGATCACAGCGATGAGGTTGCGCGGCAGTTCCTTGCGGTACTTCTCGATGGGGGTGATGGGAAAGTTGAGCACCGCGATGCGCGCATCGAAGGGATTGTCCGCCTCGAAGGTGTTCTTGCCGCAGAGCAGGCGGTACATCACCGCGCCGAGCGAGTAGATATCGGCGCGCTGGTCGAGGGCTTCGCCTTCGAGCTGTTCGGGCGACATGTAGGCCAGACTGCCCGCGATGGTGGCACCCAATTCATTGCTAGGCACGGCACAACCGAAATCGGTGAGCTTGGCGGTGCCGTCGCGCATGAGGATGATGTTGGCCGGCTTCACGTCACGGTGCACGATGCCGAGACTGGCGGCATAGCGCAATGCGCCGGCGATCTGCTCGATGACGGAGAGCACGGTCAACAAGGGGAGCAGGTTGTCGCCCTGCTCGTGTTTATCCAGCGAGACGCCCTTGGCGTATTCCATCACCAGATAGGGGCCGCTCCTTTCGCTCAGGTCGGCGGCCAATACATGCACGATGTTCTTGTGCTGCATCAGCTTGCCCAGCTCGACTTCGGTGAGGAACATGTTCTTGTGCACGTCGGACTGGAACACCTTGCGAAACTGCTTGAGCGCGACCAGCGCCAGAGTCTGGTCATGCATGCCCAGATAGACGGTGGAGGTAGCGCCCTCGCCCAGCGGGCGCACGATGGAATAGTTGCCGATGCGTAACGGCGCGAGTAGCGTCATGCAGCTGCGAGATCAATGCATGGAATATCTCTCATGCATGCATAGAGTGCCGGATCGCGGAATAAGTTTCCGGCAATGAACGGAGCGGGTGCGGTTTCAGACAGCGACTTCGACGCGGTTGCGTCCGGATTCCTTGGCCCGGTACAGCGCGCGGTCGGCCGCGCCGAAATTCTCTTCCAGCTTGCTTTCGTTGTTGACCGCTGCGATGCCGATGGAGATGGTGATCTTGAACACCAGATCGCCGCTGTGGATCTCGTTGGCAGCGACCGTGGTGCGCAGGCGCTCGGCGATGGAGCGTGCTTCCTCGATACCGGTATCGGGCAGCAGGATGGCAAACTCCTCGCCGCCGTAGCGCACCAGCAGATCATGCGGCCGCAGATGGGCCTGCATGATGTTGGCTAGCGACTTGAGCGCGACATCGCCGACCAGGTGGCCATAGGTGTCGTTCACCAGTTTGAAGCGGTCGATGTCGATCACCATGACCGCACTGTGGACATGGTCGAGCGCGCAGCGGTTGAGCACCCGGGAAAACGCGTCGTTCATCCAGCGCCGGTTGTGCACGCCGGTCAGCGCGTCGACGGTGGCCTGGTGTTCGTACTGGGCGCGTTTGTGGTGCGACTTGATGAGGGCGGAATTGTCGTTGCGCATGCGCCCGGCGATGATGGCAAGCAGGTTGCGCGCGACATCGTGCGACTGGTCGACCAGCGACCACACAGTGTCGTGCGGCACTGCCAGTACGCGGGTGGTTTTGGCGGCAACGACCAGCGCCGAAGGGTTCTGCCCGTCCACCAGCGATATCTCGCCGGTGCATTCGCCCGCCGTGAGCGAAGCATGTTCCAGCGTCTCCTGCCCGATCAGATGGACGCGCAACTCGCCTTCCAGGATCAGATACAGATGGCTGTTCGCCACCTCCGGTTGCAGCAACTTCTCGCCGGGCTCCAGCATGCGCAGGCTGCTGCGTTCCAGCATGTACTCCACATTGGAGAAGTCCACTCCATCGAACAGGCTGCTCTGCTCGGTCAGTGCGCGATCATGGGCATCCATGCTTGCCTCCGCTGAAGCTTGTGCAACAAGGTGGTTCCCGCTGTCACATCCGGGATATCAGCGGGAATACGTGGTCGTCATCTTGGCCAGGCCGATGCGGTTGGCGATGATGTTAAAACCGATCAGCGCGGCGCTGGCATCTTCCGGCACATTGAGTTTATCGACCTTGAGCGCATGCACGGTGAAGATGTAATGGTGCGGCCGGTCGCCCACGGGCGGGCATGCACCGCTGAAGCTGCGCTCGCCGAAATCATTGCGGCCCTGTTTGCTGCCGATCGGCATCTGCGCCTTGAAACCCGCTCCGGCGGGCAATCCGCTCGCGGACAGCGGAATGTCGTAAGCGACCCAATGCCAGAAACCGCTGCCGGTGGGTGCATCGGGATCGTACACGGTGACGGCGAAACTCTTGGTGCCGGCGGGGACATCCTTCCACACCAGTTCTGGAGAGAGATTGTCACCGTTGCAGCCGAAACCCTTGTACTCCTGCGGCTTGGGCATAGGCTTGCCGTTCTTCACTTCGGGATCGGGGCTGGACAGGTCGAATGCGAGCACATTGCCCGCAAAGATGGTTGCAACAGCGATGAGCAGCAAACGTTTCATGAAATCTCTCCTGTTAATAACGCGACACTTGAAATCTTTATGTGAATCAACGGAACACGATGGTCTTGTTGCCGCACACCAGCACACGGTCTTCGACATGGTAACGCAGGCCGCGTGACAAAACCGTCTTCTCGATATCGCGCCCGTAACGTACCAGATCGTCCACGGTGTCGCCATGGTCGATACGCACCGTGTCCTGCTCGATGATCGGACCCGCATCCAGCTCGTCAGTGACGTAATGGCAGGTCGCGCCGATCAGCTTCACACCGCGCAGATAGGCCTGATGGTAGGGTTTTGCGCCGACAAAGGACGGCAGGAAACTGTGATGGATGTTGATGATGCGACCGGGAAAACGCTGGCACAAAGAGGGCGGCAGTATCTGCATGAAGCGCGCCAGCACCATGCTGTCGCCGCGTTGTTGTTCGAACAGCGCTGCGATCCTGTCGAAGGCGGCAACCTTGTCGGTCATATCGACATGGATGAACGGGATGCCGTGCCACTCGACGAAACTGCGCAGATCTTCGTGGTTGGAGATGACGCAGGGGATATCCACCTGCAACTCACCGCTGCGCCAGCGGTGCAACAGATCGTCCAGACAATGATCCTGCTTGCTCACCAGCACCACCAGGCGCTTCTTGATGGCCGAGTCGGAGAGCTGCCAGCTCATCTTGAATTCATCCGCCAGTTTTGAAAAACGGCGGCGGAACTCCTGCGCATCGAACGGTAGCGAGTCGGCGCGTATCTCCTGGCGCATGAAGAAGCGCTGTTCCTCCTGTTCGGTGTGATAACTCGCCTCGACGATGAAACCGCCATGCTGCGCGATAAAGCCGGTGACGGCCGCGATGATGCCCGCGCGGTCAGGGCAGGAAATGGTCAGGGTGTAACGGTGAGTAGCGGTCATAATTTCAGAAAATGCCAAGGCTCATTAAGATTCGATGAAAACAAGCTGTCAGGCAGCTTGCCTAAGCGGCGTCTCCCATCCCGGAAACACCAACACTGCCGGGTGGCAATTCAGCGCGCGCGCCAGCACTTTTGCTCTTTCGACACCAAGATTGACGCGGTCGTTTTCAATCGCGGAAATGGTTGCTTGAGGAATGCCCGTCAGTGCGGAAAGTTGGCTTTGGCTGAGCTCTTGCAATTCGCGCAGGATACGTACGGATTCACCGACACTCACTTCGACCCGTTTTTTTGCTGGATTGAATTCTTTCATTTCATGGCCTCCGGTAATCGTGCGGGGTTACTTGAACGACCTGGATAAACAGTACTTCGGCTGTCACACTGTAAATGACGCGCCATTGCAGTCCGAATCGTGAGGATCGATGCCCTTTCCACTCGCCCGATAGTGCTTCATCGTGGAATCCCTTGATTGCGCGCAATCCCATCGGGCCGGAAACGCGGGCAATATCTTTCCACTTTTCGTAACGCTTCAAGACCTCGATGGGCACAACTCCAGAGAGCTGCTTATCGACCCGGCGATGTTCCTGGATTTCCCACATGCCACATTATGTATATACCAAATATGGTATGTCAAGCTGGCCGGCTAAATGAATTCCTGCGGTAATTGCCCAACTTCAACGACATTTCCCCACAACACCGACATGATGCGAGTGGCTTGTTCCGCTTCACCGCTGGTGTAGAAAGTGACGGTGCCACGCGCCGTATCCAGCGTACGCATGGGCAATTCCACATCGACGCGGCGTTTTAATTCGCGGGCGACTGCCGCGCCGGTATCGATCAGCGCGACTTCATCGCCCACCACTTCGTGGATGAGCGGGGCGAGGAAGGGATAGTGGGTGCAGCCAAGGATGAGGGTGTCGGCGCTGTGTTTTAGCAGCGGCTCGGTGTAACGCTCGATGAGGCGTCGCGCCTCGTTGCTGTGCAAGTCGCCGCGTTCGACCACCTCGACCAGTCCGGGGCAGCCCTGGGTGACGATCTTGACCTTGCCGCCGTATTTCTCCAGCAAGGCGGCGAAGCGCGCGCTCTCCAGCGTGCCGACGGTCGCCAGCACACCTACCACGCCGCTCCGGGTGGCGGCAACGGCAGGTTTGACGGCGGGCTCCATCGCCACGATGGGCAGCTTGCTGAACTTGACGCGCAACGAGTGCGCGGCGGCGGCAGTGGCGGTGTTGCAGGCGATGACGATAGCTTCCGCGCCCTGGCTGACGAGGAAGCGGGTAAGCGCAATTGAACGTGCTTCGATATAGGCGGGCGATTTGTCGCCGTAGGGGACATGGCCGGAATCGGCCACATAGATCAAGTTCGCATCAGGCAAAGTGGCACGGATATGCTTTAGTACGGAGAGCCCGCCCACGCCGGAATCGAAAACGCCGATGGTTCTGGATGATGATGCCATCACTCAATTCCCCGTGATTCCGGCTTGGCCGGAGTTTAAGCTGCCCGGAGCCTTTCTAAGGACCGGCAGGACGATATTATTCCGCCATCTGGTCACGCAGGAATTCTTCGTACGTTCCGTGGTAGTCGTTCACGCCCTTGGCCGAGATCTCGATGATGCGCGTGGCCAGCGACGACACGAACTCGCGGTCGTGGGACACGAAGATCAATGTGCCCTTGAACAAATCGAGCGCGGTGTTGAGCGACTCGATGGCTTCCATGTCCATGTGGTTGGTCGGTTCGTCCATCAGCAGCACGTTGGGCTTGGCCAGCATCAGTTTGCCAAACAGCATACGGCCCTTTTCGCCGCCGGACAGCACCTTCACTCGTTTCTTGACGTCATCGCCCGAAAACAGCAAACGGCCCAGTGTGCCTCGCACCACCTGGTCGTCGTCATGCGGGCCGCGCCAGTCGATCATCCACTCCATCATCTCTTTGTCTTCGGCAAAATCGGCCGCGTGATCCTGCGCGTAGTAACCGAGCTTGGCTTTTTCCGCCCACTTGATGGTGCCGGTATCCTGTGCGAGGTCCCCTGCGAGGCAGCGCAGCAGGGTCGTTTTACCGATACCGTTAGGGCCGATGATAGCGACCTTCTCGCCCGCGTCGATGCGGAAGTTGACGTTGGAGAACAACATCTTGTCGTAGCCCTTGGCCATCTTCTCCACTTCCACCGCGACGCGGTGCAGCTTGTCGCGCTCGTCGTATTCGAAGCGGATGAACGGATATTGGCGGCTTGAAGGCTTGATGTCCTCGATCTTTATCTTGTCGATCTGGCGCGCGCGCGATGTGGCCTGTTTCGCCTTGGAAGCGTTGGCCGAGAAGCGCGCCACGAAGGCCTTCAGTTCGGCGACCTTTTCCTTGGCCTTGGCGTTGTCGGAAGATTGCTGCTCGCGCGCCTGCGTGGAAGCCAGCATGTAATCGTTGTAGTTGCCCGGGTACACGGTGATCTTGCCGTAGTCCAGGTCGGCCATGTGCGTGCACACGCTGTTCAAAAAGTGGCGGTCGTGCGAGATGATCACCATCGTCGAGTTGCGCGCGTTCAGGATATCTTCCAACCAGCGGATGGTGTTGATGTCCAGGTTATTGGTGGGCTCGTCCAGCAACAGGATATCCGGATCGGAGAACAGCGCCTGTGCCAGCAGCACGCGCAGCTTGAAACCGGGGGCCACCGCGCTCATGTTGCCCTGGTGCAATTCGATGGCGATGCCCAGACCCAGCAGCAACTCGCCCGCGCGCGCTTCGGCGGTGTAGCCGTCGTATTCGGCAAAGGTCGCTTCCAGATCGGCGGCGCGCATGTACTCTTCTTCGGAAGCATCGGGATTGGCGTAGATCGCATCGCGCTCGGACATTGCTTCCCACATCTCGGTGTGGCCCATCATCACTACATCCAGCACGCGCTGGTCTTCGTAGGCGAACTGGTCCTGGCGCAATTTGCCGAGTCGCTCGGTCTTGTCCAGCATGACTTCGCCGGAGCTTTGCTCCAGATCGCGGCCCAGGATCTTCATGAACGTGGACTTGCCGCAACCGTTGGCGCCGATCAGGCCGTAGCGGTTGCCGTCGCCGAATTTGACGGAGACGTTCTCGAACAACGGCTTGGCGCCGAACTGCATGGTGATATTTGCTGTAGATAACATGGGACTGCCTTATTTTCGAAGGCGCGCATTCTACCACTGACGGGCCTTCCCGAACCCTGCCTTCTCCAACCCGCTCTGGCCCGTCAGACCGTCACCTGGTTTACACTGCTACCCTCCTGAAACACATACCAAACGATCACAATGAGTGAAAGCATCCTCAACGTCGGCCCGCTGATCAACAACGCCAATGACGGGCCAAACGAACAAGAACGCAGCAGTATGAAACGTCATCTGGCCGAAAAGCTGCAGGCGCTTGCCGCACTGACCGCTGCCGACCCCCTGCCACGCGCGCGGCTGCAACTGGATATCGCCGAGATTCTGAACGCGCTGGAGCGCAAGAAAGAAGCGTGGGATATCGCGCGCGAGGCCTTCGTCACGGCCATGCAGCAGGAATCCTGGACGGACGCAGTGGAAGCCTGCGACGTGCTGTTCCAGGCAGGGCAGGAGGATTCCCTTGCGGTCCTGGGCATGGGCATCTGGCTGGCCGTCACCTTTCCGGTCGATCCCGAGCTGACTGTCGCCATGCTGATCCATGTTGTCGAGGAGACACCCGATGATTCCGACGGCGCTGCCGTGGCGGCGATCACCGCGCGCTACGTGGTCGATCTGCGCGCAGACGAAGAACAGCATGAAAACCTGTGCTTCCTCGTCGATAACCTCATCTCCATGGTGGCCAAACGCCACAGCAATGTGCAAGATCAGGCGGCGATGGATAAATGGCTGAAGCGACTGGAACTGCGCGAACCGCAGATGTTCCTGCCGCGTCTGGCACAGGTCATAGATGCCATCGTTGGCGACAAGTGGTGGTTCGACCGCGAGGTGTTGCGCAACCGTTTGCCGGACTGACCGCAAAACACCTCACCAGCACCATCTGCTTGGCCGGCATCGCCAGCAGCGGAGCTGTTTCAGTGACGGTGGGCGATTCGGTGTTCACCAATCTCTGCTCTGCCGGAGGGCCGTCCTCACTCGTGGATGGCCCGGATGGGCTGCGCCTGATCCCATGGATTCCGGAGAAGTAAAGGAATATCCCTTCTGCCACGGTTAAGACCATGGTGAGAATCAAGGCGAACAACGACATGGCGGAACGCGCAACGCCGCCGCCACACGCAAACATTGGATTGTCCGGCAAACCCGGGGGAAATATAATGGACTCCTCTCAACCCCTGCCTGGAGGATGAAGATGACACCCCCTTGGATATGCGATATCTCACGGTTGACAGCAATGCTGCTGATCGGCTGCTCGTTCACAGTTCCTTCCATCGCCGCCGACCAGCAGAATTTCAGTTTCAGCGATTTCTCCACCTCACTCGCAAATGCCTGCGGCGAGAGGTGGAAGCGCAACGGCGGGAGCAGCGGCAATCCGCCCGCCCCGCAGGTGTGTGATGTGCGCAGCAGCCAGTACCAGGCTCAATCGGCCACCGGTGGCGCATGGCGACTGAACCTGTTCACGTTATGCAACATCGAGGCATCCGGTTACGCGACGGGCGGGATGCGCCCGATGATGTCCTACAGAATGCCCGCCGCCGTCGAAAACTTCGGCAATCGCATGACCTTCGCTTTCCTGACACAAGCGGTGAGTGACGAGGAGGCGCCACTGGTCGAGAAACAGATACAGGAAAGGCGCGCAGAGATGGCGAAGGAATACAAGGACACCCAGGTGGAGCTCGTGCGGGCCAACGGTGCCTATACCCTCGTGGCGGTAACCGATTTCTCCAAGGGCCTGGACCAGGACGATGTCACGGATCGCCTCGTCTGGCTGACCGGTCAGGCGCAGTTCCTGTTGTGCGACGTCACCACCGGCAAGGAGCTCACGCGCATGGCGACATGGGATCGCCTGAAAGGTGCCAACCTTACCTATCTGAACAAGAACGAGTTTCACACCCTCAACCCGATATTGCATGAGGGTTACAAGGAAGAGACCTCCGGCGTGAAGGAAGGCTACTGGAGCGCCTACTACGACCCGTACAAGATCTGGGTACAGAACGATGGCGAAAAAATGGTGTTGTGGCTGGGGGTGCAGCACAAGCCGGCCAGCTCAGCGGAAGTTCTCGCCAAGGCTGGTGCAGCGGTTCAAAAGTGGGCCGACAAGAACAGATTCGAGAAGGCCGATCAGATGCAAGTATCGTGGGACGCCAATTGGGTATATGTCGGGGCGCACTATCCCTACAAAGGGCTGAACGGCAAAGAGGTGATGAATCTGGTCAAGGATTTCATCAACGATTACGCCAAGGATGCAAACGAGGATATCGAAGACGAACTGGACGACTACCTCTGACGCTTGCTTTACGCTTCCTGTTGACGCCCGCCGCGCGCGGGCGTTTTTATTGGGTTCCTTCCAAATCGGCTAGAATGTGGCACCTTTAATTCTCGGCCGTCCCATGGTTCCCCACCTCACCACCGCACTCAAAGGCCCCTTACTCGATCTGGAGCGGCGCTTCCTCGACGAGCAGACCGCGATCGAGCGCTGGTTCCGCACCCAATGGCTGGAACACACCATCCCGTTCTACAGTTCGGTCGACTTGCGCAACAGCGGCTTCAAGCTGGCGCCAGTGGACACCAACCTGTTTCCCGGCGGTTTCAACAATCTGAATCCCGACTTCATGTCGTTGAGCGTGCAGGCCGCGCAGAGCGCCATCGAGAAGATCTGCCCGGAAGCGCGCGGCGCGCTGTTGATTCCGGAGAACCACACGCGCAACCAGTTCTATCTGCAGAACGTGGCGCACCTTTCACAGATCCTGCGCAATGCCGGCTTGAAAGTACGCATCGGTTCGCTGCTACCCGAGATCACGCAGCCGACGACGCTTGAGTTACCGAATGGCGCCTCGCTGCTGTTGGAACCCCTCGTACGCACTGGCAACCGTCTCGGCCTGAGTGACGGCTTCGACCCGTGCGTGGTATTGCTCAACAACGACCTTTCCGCCGGCGTGCCGGACTTGCTCAAGAATCTGGAGCAGGCCGTGTTGCCACCGCTGGAAGCGGGCTGGACGACGCGACGCAAGTCCAGGCATTTCGGCGCCTACGACAAAGTGGCCGACGACTTCGCCAAGCTGCTCAACATCGATCCCTGGCTGATCAACCCCTATTTCGCCGTATGCGACAAAGTGGATTTCCACGCACGCACCGGAGAGGATTGCCTCGCTGCGCAGGTCGATCTCGTGCTGGAACGCATCGCCGACAAGTATGAACAATATGGCGTGAAGGACGATCCCTTCGTCATCGTCAAGGCGGATGCCGGCACCTACGGCATGGGCATCATGACAGTGAAGGACGGCAGCGAAGTGCGCGACCTCAACCGCAAGCAGCGCAACAAGATGGCCGTGGTAAAAGAGGGACTGCAGGTTAGCGACGTGTTGATCCAGGAAGGGGTGTACACCTTCGAGGACATCGACGGCGCAGTGGCCGAGCCGGTCATCTACATGGTCGACCATTTCGTGGTCGGCGGCTTCTACCGCGTCCACAACAGCCGCGGCGTGGACGAGAACCTCAACGCACCCGGCATGCAGTTCTCTCCGCTCGCGTTCGAATCCTGCTGCGCCTTCCCCAACCCCGACTGTGCGCCGGACGACACGCCCAACCGTTTCTACGCTTACGGCGTGGTGGGCAGACTGGCGATGCTGGCGGCGGCCATCGAGATCGAAGAGATGCAGCAATGAGTCTGGCCCGTCTGCTGCTGTTGACGCTGGCCTTGCTGTTGTCCGCCTGTGGCAAGGAGCTGTTCTACCAGGAGCAGGCTTACGTCTTCGGCACGCAGGTGGACGTGAGCATCTACGGCGAGGACGAGGCCAAGGCGCGGCAGGCGACCGTCGCCGTGATGCACGAGTTCCAGCGCCTGCATGACACATTGCACGCGTGGAAACCCTCCGAATTGAGTTCGTTGAATACAGCCATCGCGCAGGGCAAGAGCATGCAGGTCTCGCCCGAACTGGCGGAGATGTTGAAGGATGCCACACTGGTTTCGGCGCAGTCGGAAGGGCTGTTCAATCCGGCCATCGGCGGACTGATCCAGACCTGGGGTTTCCAGGCCGACGATTTCAAGGCGGTGCTGCCGGATGCAAAGAAGGTCGCCGCACTGGTGAAGGCGAAGCCGCAGATGAGCGACATTTCCATTCTTTCTCATATTGCATGGAAAACCGCCTCAAGTAGAAACCGCATAGTGAAGCTCGACCTCGGTGGCTACGCCAAAGGCTACGCGCTGGATCGCGCCGTCACCATCCTCAAAGAGCAGGGCATCCATAACGCGCTTATCAATATCGGCGGCAACGTGATGGCGCTGGGCACACATGGCACGCGTCCCTGGATGGTCGGCATCCAGCATCCGCGCAAGCCGGGGCCGCTAGCCATTCTGGAACTGCGCGACGGCGAAGCTATTGGTACTTCGGGCGATTATCAGCGCTACTTCGAGCTGGATGGAAAACGCTATTGCCACCTGATCGATCCGCGCAGCGGCTATCCCGTACAGGACGTGCAGGCTGTCACCATCCTCGTCCGTGGCGAGCATGCGGGCTTGCGCTCGGACTCGAATTCGAAACCGCTTTTCATCGCCGGCGCTGCGGGCTGGACCAATGCGGCACTCAGGATGCAGATCGAAGAAGCCCTGCTGGTCGACGGAGAAGGCGTGGTGCATCTCACCGCTGCCATGCAGAAACGGCTAAAATTCACCAATGAATCCACCCGTCGCGAGGTCGCGCCATGAGTCTTGACGATCCGTTGCAACAGAACATCCGTCGCACCGCAGGGTTGCATGCACTGAAGAAGATCGGCGCAATAGTGGATGAAGAGAACCGCAACGATGCCGCCAAGGCGGCAGCCGTGCGCAATATCGTGCTCTACGGCTCGTTGGTCCTGATGCTCGTCGTCACGGTGCTGGGCTATGTAATGGGAGTGTATTGATTGGTCGGTATCCTGCTTGTCACACATAACGGTCTGGGCGACAGCCTGATCGATTGCATACGCCACGTATTGGGCAACGTGCCTCCGCACCTGAAGTCGTTATCGGTCCTAGCGAACGACGACCCGGCCGTCAAGGAAGCCGAAGCCCGCGCGCTCATCGCGCAGCTCGACAGCGGTGACGGCGTACTGCTGCTGTCCGATGTGTTCGGCGCGACGCCCTGCAACATCGCCCGACGCGTCTGCCTGCCGGGGCGCATCGAGGGCGTAGCCGGAGTGAACCTGCCCATGTTGCTGCGCGTGTCCTGCTATACCAACAAACCGCTGGCGGAACTGGTTCAACGCGCACTGGAAGGCGGCAAGGAATGTATCGTCACAATTGATTCGGAAGGCTCAGATGCAGCAACAAGATGCGCAAATCATTAACAAGCTCGGCTTGCATGCCCGCGCTTCCGCCAAACTCACCCAGCTCGCTTCACAGTATCCCTGCGAAGTGTGGCTGTCGCGCAACGGTCGCCGCGTGAACGCGAAAAGCATCATGGGCGTGATGATGNNNNCGGCATCGCCATCGGCCATGCCCATCTGGTGTCGAACACTTCGCTGGAAGTGTCGCACTATGTGCTGCCCAAGAATCTGGTAGGCGAGGAAGTTGACCGTCTGGATGCCGCGCTGGAAGCGACGCGCAAGGAACTCACCGCGCTGCGCCAACTGCGCCCGCAGCAGGCTGCCGCCGAATTCGACGCCTTCCTCGACCTGCACCTGATGATCCTCGGCGACGAGCACATCAGCAAGGCGGCGCGCGAGATGGTGAAGGCAGAGCATTGCAACGCCGAGTGGGCGCTGAAATCGCAGATGGACGAGCTCGTCGCGCAGTTCGAGGCGTTCGAGGACGCCTACCTGCGCGAACGCAAGACCGATGTGATGCAAGTGGTCGAGCGCGTGCTGAAAGCGCTCAACGGCCAGTCCGGCCATGTGCCGCCTGCGGCCAAGCATGACGTGGAGATGATCCTGGTCGCGCACGACGTGAGTCCCGCCGACCTGATCCAGCTCAAGCCGCACCAGTTCTCCGCCATCCTCACCGACCTCGGCGGCGCAACCTCGCACACCGCCATCGTCGCGCGCGGCCTCAACACGCCCTGCGTGGTCGGTTTGCACCATGCGCGCGAACTCATCAAGGACAACGACCTGCTCATCGTCGACGGCGAGCAGGGTGTGGTCATCATCGATCCGGACAAGCATCTGCTGGCCGAGTACAAGCTGCGCAAGAGCCAGTGGGAGCTGGAGCGCCAGAAACTCAAACGCCTGAAAACCGCGCATGCCGACACGCTCGATGGCATCCACGTCGAACTGCACGCCAACATCGAGATGCCGCACGACCTGCCCGTCGTGAAGGAGAACGGCGCCACCGGCATCGGCTTGTTCCGCAGCGAGTTCCTCTTCCTCAACCGCGACACGCTGCCCGACGAGGACGAACAGTTCCGTGCCTACCGCGACGTGATCGAAGGCATGGACGGCCTGCCGGTCACCATCCGCACCTACGACCTGGGCGCAGACAAACAGCTCAAGGGCGTGACGCGCGTCGCCAGCAACCCGGCGCTGGGACTGCGCGCCATCCGCCTGTGTCTGGCCGAACCGCAACTGTTCCGCACCCAGTTGCGCGCACTGCTACGCGCCTCAGCCTACGGCAACCTGAAGATCCTCGTGCCCATGCTCTCCGGCGCTGCCGAGATCAACCAGACGCTGCAATTCATCGAGGGCGCGAAACAGAGCCTCGCCAATCAGGGCGTCGCCTACAACCCCAACGTGCAGATCGGCGGCATGATCGAGATCCCCGCCGCCGCACTGGCGCTGCACGCCTTCATCAAGAAGCTGGATTTCCTCTCCATCGGCACCAACGACCTGATCCAGTACACGCTGGCGATCGACCGTACCGACGAGGAGGTCGCACATCTTTACGACCCGCTGCATCCCGCCGTGCTGCAACTGCTGGCGCTGGTCATCGGCACTGCGAACAAGGCGGGCGTGCCCGTTTCCGTTTGCGGCGAGATGGCCGGCGAACTGGCCTACACCCGTCTGCTGCTCGGTCTGGGTCTGCGCCAGTTCTCCATGCACCCGGCGCAACTGCTGGGCACCAAGCAGCGCGTGCTCACCACCAGCCTGCCGGTGATCGCGCCGCTGGTGCAAAAGATCATGCGTGCGGACGACCCGCTGAAGATACGTGACCTCTTGGACAAGCTGAATGCCATATAAGGCCTGTGGTTGACAGCTTTCAGCAAAACACGGACACTTCAGTCCGGTGCCGATTTGAGTCAGCTTGCGGGGCACGTAAAACATACCAGCTAAAGCGAGAAGACCCGCTCTAGCCCCAAGCTGTGCGGGTTTTTCTTTTGGAGCTTCTTTGAGCAATTCGGTAGGCATCGTCACGGCGCAACGCGCCACCTTCGACACCCCTCTTCAATTCAAGAGCGGCGCGGTGCTGCCGCGCTACGACCTGGTGTACGAGACCTACGGCACACTCAACGCCGACCGGTCCAACGCCATCCTGATCTGCCACGCGCTCTCCGGACACCATCACGTCGCCGGGACCTATGCCGACGACACCAAGAACGTCGGCTGGTGGGACAACATGATCGGCCCGGGCAAGCCCATCGACACCGACAAGTTCTTCGTCATCGGCCTCAACAACCTCGGCGGTTGCCACGGTTCCACCGGGCCGTCGAGCATCGACCCCGCCACCGGCAAGCCCTATGGTTCCAGCTTCCCCATCGTCACCGTCGATGACTGGGTGCAGGCGCAAGCGCGGTTGGCCGACCGGCTCGGCATCACGCAGTTCGCCGCAGTGATCGGCGGCAGCCTGGGCGGCATGCAGGCGATGCAATGGTCGCTGACCTATCCCGAGCGCGTGCGCCATGTGCTGGCCATCGCCACTGCACCCAACCTCACCACCGAGAACATCGCTTTCAACGATGTGGCACGCAATGCCATCCTGACCGACCCGGATTTCCACGGCGGCGACTTCTACCAGCACGGCGTAGTACCGACGCGCGGCCTTCGCCTTGCGCGCATGCTGGGGCACATCACCTATCTTTCCGACGATGCGATGGCGGGCAAGTTCGGCCGCGGCCTGCGCTCGGGCGAATACAAATTCGGTTACGACATCGAGTTCGAAGTCGAATCCTACCTGCGCTACCAGGGTGACAAATTCGCCGCGTATTTCGATGCGAACACCTATCTGCTGATGACCAAGGCACTGGACTACTTCGACCCGGCACGCCACACCGAGCACAACCTGGCCCATGCCTTCGCACCGATCAAGGCGAACTATCTGGTGGTGTCGTTCTCCAGCGACTGGCGCTTCTCGCCCGACCGCTCGCGCGAGCTCGTGAAAGCGCTGCTGCACAACCGCCGCAACGTGAGCTACGCCGAGATCCAGTCGCGCCACGGCCACGACTCCTTCCTGATGCAGGACGAGCAGTATTTCGCGGTGATGCGCAATTATTTGAACAACGTGGCGAAGGAGACAGCATGAACATCTCCATCGTCCAGGCCAGACCCGACTTCGCCGCCATCGCGGCGTGGATCCCGCAGGGTGCCACCGTGCTCGACCTCGGCTGCGGCGACGGCGCGCTGCTCGACTATCTGAAGAACACACGCCAGGTGCGCGGCTACGGTGTCGAGATCGACGACCAGAACATCCTGCGCTGCATCGAGCGCGGCGTGAACGTCATCCAGGGCAACCTGGATGAAGGTCTCTCCGGTTTCGAGAACAGCGCGTTCGATTTCGTCATCCTGTCGCAGACACTGCAAGCCACGCGCCACACCGAAGCGTTGATGAAAGAGATATTGCGCGTCGGGCGCGAGGGCATCGTCAGCTTCCCCAACTTCGGTTACTGGAAGAACCGCATGCAGGTGCTGCTCGGCAACATGCCCGTATCGCGCGAGCTGCCCTACCAGTGGTACGACACACCCAATGTGCACCTGTGCACGCTGGACGATTTCGAGAACCTCTGCGCGCACCAGAACATCCGCATCCTCGGACGGCATGTCATCACCGCCGGCAAAGATGTCCAGGTGATGCCCAACCTGCGCGGCAGTGTGGCAGTCTATCGTTTCAAACGTGCCGACTGAGCGATGACCGTCTGGGAGCAACTGTTCACGAAGCGCATGTTGATCTGCGTCTTCACCGGTTTCACCTCCGGCCTGCCTTTGTTCCTGCTGTTCAACCTGCTGCCCGCCTGGCTGCGCAGCGAGCAGGTCGATCTCAAGACCATCGGCCTGTTCGCGCTGATCCAGTTTCCCTACACCTGGAAGTTCCTGTGGTCGCCGTTCCTCGACCGCTATGTCGTGCCGATACTCGGCCGTCGGCGCGGCTGGATGCTGCTGACGCAGATCGGACTGCTGGTGGTCATCGCCTCCATGGGCGGTTTCTCGCCGACCAGCGACCTTTACGTCATCGCATGGATCGCCACTTTGCTCGCGGTGCTGAGTGCCACGCAGGACATCGTGCTCGACGCCTACCGGCGCGAGCTGTTGAACGATGTTGAGATGGGTCTGGGCAATGCAATCCACGTCAACGCCTACCGCATCGCCGGGCTGGTACCCGGTTCGCTGTCGCTGATACTCGCCGACTTTCTGCCGTGGAGCACGGTGTTCATCATCACCGCGCTGTTCATGCTGCCCGGCATCGCGATGACCCTGATGGTGAGCGAGCCGCACCGCGCCTCGCCGCCCAAGACCCTGCGCGAAGCGGTGGTGGAGCCGTTCCACGAATTCATCACCCGCAAAGGTTGGAACAGCGCGCTGCTGGTGCTGGCCTTCCTGCTGTTCTACAAACTCGGCGACAGCATGTGCACCGCGCTGGCCACGCCGTTCTATCTCGACATGGGATTTTCCAAGACCGACATCGGCCTCATCGCCAAGAACGCCGGACTGTGGCCTTCCATCATCGGTGGCATGCTGGGCGGACTGTGGATGGTGAAGATCGGCATCAACCGTGCGCTGTGGCTGTTCGGCGTGGTGCAGTTGCTGGCCATCTTCGGTTTCGCCTGGCTGGCCTCGGTCGGCTACCACAGCGAGATCGGTGCCCTCGAACGTACCCAGTTGGCCATAGTCATCGGAATGGAAGCACTCGGCGTCGGCCTCGGCACCGTCGCCTTCGTCGCCTTCATCGCCCGCACCACCCACCCCGCCTACACCGCCACCCAGTTCGCGTTGTTCACCAGTCTGATGGCGATACCGCGCACGTTTGCCAATGCGGCGACGGGTTGGCTGGTGGAGTCGATGGGGTGGACGATGTTCTTCCTGTTGTGTGCGGTGCTGGCGATACCGGGGATGTTGCTGTTGTTGAAGGTTGCGCCTTGGAATCAGAAACTACAGAAAGAATCGAACTAATTTTCAATTCATCAGTTAGATTTGGGGAATGTGATATGACACAAAGCCTTATAGCAGCAATCCAAGATTGGCCCGTCCTTATCCAAGGAGCTATTGGTTCTGCCATTTTCTGGTTAGTTCTTTTGGTTGGACAAAAACTCACCACTTTCTCTTCAATGAAGGTGCGTGAACATTCTAAGGAAAGGCAGAAGATTTTTTTGTTGAATGAAATCCTACGGCACAAGGCAATTCGAGATGGCGGTGCTTTTGAAGCCGGAGCATTTTATGCTGCAGTCCTCTGGTTTCGCGCTTCGCGTCATGTCATCAGCGGTCTTATTTGGTTGACGCTCGGTTTGATATTTAATGCAGTTAGCGATGTGTTTGGATTAGTTGGTTTTCTGGGGTGTCTATATTTTATGTTCTCGGCTTTAGCAATAGTGAAGCCGCTCGATTTTGAAGGCGATATTAGTGAAAAAATCTCTGAGCTCGAAACTAAGCGTAAAGAACTCGATGGAAACTAGTTATTGTTGGGTATCGCTACGCTCCACCCAACCTACGTTGGTCTAACTGCCTGTCTTGCATCTTCCCTAGCAACACCTGCGCCACAATCGCCCCAATCAACGCCATCAACATATCCGACTGCGTATCCCACGCGTAACCCTGCGTGCCGAGGAAGGCATCGGCGCTCTCTCCGATCATCTCTGCTGCCGCCCACTCGATGAGTTCGTAGCTGGCGCTGATGGCAAGGCAAGATGCGACCACCAACGTGAAGAGCAGTTTGCCCTGGCGTAAGGGCGAGCTGCGCAACAGCAGTTCGCGGAACAGCATGGCGGGGATGAAGCCCTGTGCGAGGTGGCCGATCTTGTCGTAGTTGTTGCGCGCAAAGCCAAACCAGTCCTGCATCCAGTAACCCAGCGGCACTTCGGCGTAGGTGTAATGGCCGCCGACCATGAGGATGAGTGCGTGCAGGAACAGCAGGCGGTAGAGCAGAGGAGTGAGGGTGTAGCTTTTGTAGGTGGCGACGAGGATGGGGACGGCGATGAAGATGGGTGCGACCTCCATCCACCAAGTGGGGTAATCGTGGGGGTGGATGGCAGTGATGCCTAGCAGGACGATCCCGGACAGCAGCAGGATCATGGGTTCGTTGAGAGACTTCATGTGGCTCCTTGTGGTGTTCACCCTTCGACATAACCAGCGACTTGCCCGCTTGCGGGCTTAGTCGAATGGCTAGTAGTTCTATCAGGCTCAGGGCGAACGGCTTTCTTAATTAGTCCGCGTAATCCACCATGAACGGTGCGTGATCGCTGAAGCGCTGTTCCTTGTAGATGCCGGTCTTTATCGCCTTCTCGGCCATACCGGGTGTGACCGCCTGATAGTCCAGACGCCAGCCCACGTCCTTGGCCCAGGCCTGGCCGCGGTTCGACCACCAGGTGTAGGCTTCCAGTTCGGGGTGCAGTTTGCGGAACACGTCGACGAAGCCGACTTCGTTGAACAACTGGGTAAGCCAGGCGCGCTCTTCGGGCAGGAAGCCGGAGTTCTTCTTGTTGCCTTTCCAGTTCTTCAGGTCTTTCTCGGTATGGGCGATGTTCCAGTCGCCGCAGACGACAACATCGCGGCCGCTCTTCATCAGCGTGACCATGTGCGGCATGAAGGCTTCGAGGAACTTGAACTTCACGGCCTGGCGTTCTTCGCCGCTGGAGCCGGAGGGCAGGTAGAGCGACACCACGCTGAGGTTGCCGAACTGCGCTTCGATGTAACGACCTTCGGCATCGAATTCGGGGATGCCCAAGCCGACGATGACCTTGTCCGGCTTTTGTTTGCAGTAGATGCCGACGCCGCTGTAACCCTTCTTTTCGGCATAGTGGAAATAGCCGTGGTAACCGAGCGGGGAGAGCATGTCCGGGGTCATATCCGGTTCTTGGGCCTTGAGTTCCTGCACACAGAGGATGTCGGCCTCCTGTTTGCCGAACCATTCGAGAAAGCCCTTGTTGTAGGCGGAACGGATACCGTTGAAGTTCAATGTGATGATGCGCATGTTGTCTCTCGTTGAATATGCCCTCGCATTATAATGGCGGCTCTGTCCAATCCATCTGCAAAGCTTACTCATGCACGCTTACCGCCAGGATTTCATCCGCTTCGCCGTTGCACAGAATGTGCTCCGTTTCGGCGAGTTCCAAACCAAGGCCGGCCGTCTGTCGCCTTATTTCTTCAATTCCGGACTGTTCCAGGACGGGGCCGCCTTGCGTGAGCTTTGCCAGTTCTATGCACAGGCCATCCTGGCCTCCGGTGTTGAATTCAATATGCTGTTCGGCCCTGCCTACAAAGGCATTCCGCTGGTAGCGGGTACTTCCATCGCGCTGGCCGAACAGGGGCGCAACGTACCCTATTGCTTCAACCGCAAGGAAGCCAAGGACCACGGAGAGGGCGGCAATACGGTGGGGGCGAAGCTGCAGGGCAAGGTGCTGATCATCGACGATGTGATCTCGGCAGGCACTTCGGTGCGCGAGTCCATCGAACTTATCCGCGCGGCCGGTGCCACACCGTGCGGCGTGGTGATCGCGCTGGACCGCATGGAGCGCGGACAGGGCGAGTTGTCGGCGGTGCAGGAGGTGAAGCGCGACTACGGGCTGCCGGTCGTTTCCATCGCCGCGCTGGATGACCTGCTGGCTTATTTGCAGGGGCAGGCCGAACTGGTGCAGAATCTGCACGCGGTGCAAACTTATCGTGACCGTTACGGGGTGAAATGATGATCGATTCAAAATTACTGGTGGCTGCGGCGGCGTTGTGCGCGGCGATGGTTTCCGTGAACGCCGAAGCCAAGTTGTACAAGTGGGTGGACAAGAACGGGCAGACCCATTACGGGGAGACCATCCCGCCGGAATATGCCAACCGGGACACCAAGCTGCTGGAGAAGGGCCGCGTCTCTGAACGTAACGATGGCTTCGACGTCAAACAGCAACAAGAGAGCAAAGTCGATCCTGAAGTTGCCCGGGCTGCCAAGGAAGCCAAGCGCCACGATGAAGCACTGCTGAACACCTACAGCAACGAGAAAGAGATCGACCTGTCGCGAGACCGCAACTTGTTGCAGGTCGAGGCCCGCGTAAACAGCTATACCACCATGCTGAAGTCGGCCAAGGAATCGCTGGACGGGTTGTACAAAGAGCGTGACGCGCTCACCCAGAAGAAACGCAAGATCCCGCAGTCCTTGACGGATGACATCACGGAAGGCGAGGCGCTGATCGCCAAGCGCCAGAAAGAGCTGGATACCAGCCAGAAAGAGATGGATGGAGTAAAAGCACGCTATGCGGCCGACAAGCAGCGCTACCGCGAACTTAAGGGGCTTGAGCCAATCAAGTGATCAGAGCTCTTCGAACTGCCGGGTAGTTGCGTCGTACTGTAGCAACTGCCCGTTCTCGATATCGAAGTACCAGCCATGCAGTTTCAACTTGCCGTTCTCCACGCGTTCGCGTATCCACGGAAACGTCATCAGATTCGCCAGCGAGACCAGAATCGAACGCTGTTCGCAGGCACGCTCCTGTTCTGCCAGCGGCGCGTCCGGTAACTCGGCGATCACCTCGGAACGTGCACTTTCCGCAAGGCACATCCAGTCGTCGATGTATGAACCCTTTGCACAGACACCGCCGGTCTTCACCAGTGCGTTGATGCCGCCGCAGTGCGCGTGCCCCAGCACGATGACGTGTCCGACGCCGAGAAAATTGACGCCGTATTCGATGGCAGCGGTGGTGCCGTGGTGGCCGTGGTGGTCTTCGAGAGGCGGAACCAGATTGGCGACATTGCGGATGACGAACAGGTCGCCGGGGTCGCAATCGAACACCAGCGCAGGATCAACGCGCGAATCACAGCAGGCGACCACCAGTATCTTGGGGGTCTGGCCTTTGTCGACCAATTGCTGGTAGAGATTGTCGTGACGCTCGAAATGCTGCTCGCGGAAACGACGGAAGCCTGCGATGAGTTGTGCTACCGCGCTCATGCGCCCGTCAACAACCGCTGCGCTTCGCGGTATTTGTCGGCTGTCCTTTGCAGCACATCGGCCGGGACCTGCGGTGCGGGCGGCTGTTTGTTCCAGCCGGAAGACTCCAGCCAGTCGCGCACGAACTGCTTGTCGAAACTGGGCGGGTTGCTGCCGACCTTGTACTGGTCGGCGGGCCAGAAGCGCGACGAGTCAGGCGTCAGCGCTTCGTCGATCAGATACAGCTTGCCGTTGCTGTCGGTGCCGAACTCGAACTTGGTATCCGCGATGATGATGCCGCGGGTCAATGCGTAATCCGCTGCCTGGGTATACAGCGCGAGTGTGGCGTTCTTCACCTGCTCGGCCATCTCTGCACCCAGCAGTTTCTTTGCTTCCTCGAACGAGATGTTCTCGTCGTGCTCACCCGCTGCCGCTTTGGTCGACGGCGTGAACAGCGGCTGCGGCAGTTTCTGCGCTTCCTGCATGCCGGCAGGCAACTGGATACCGCACACGGCGCCGGTCTTCTTGTAGTCCTTCCAACCGGAACCGACCAGGTAGCCTCGCACGATGGCTTCGATAGGCAGCGGCTTTAGTTTCTTGGTAACAAAGGCACGACCACGCACTTGCGCCTTTTCCGCCTCGGTCTTCACCACGGATTCCGGGTCAATGCCGGAAAGGTGGTTCGGGATCACGTTCGCCAATTTCTTGAACCAGAAGTTCGACACGGCCGTGAGCACCTCGCCCTTGCCGGGAATAGGTGTCGGCAGGATGACGTCGAAAGCGGAAAGACGATCGGTCTGCACGATGAGCAGGTGGTCGGCATCCACTTCATACAGGTCGCGCACCTTGCCACGGTGCAGGAACTTCAGGCTGGTCAGGTTGGATTCGTGTAAGGCGGACATGTGTTTCCTTAGTTCTTCAAAATTCTAACCCCTGCTAACCTCCCCTTAACAGGGAAGGCCGAGAGGTGTTTGTTCAGCTCAATGCGGGCAATGTCGTTGCTGCGATCTGCTCCGCTTGTTTCTTGCGATAGGCCGCCAGCTTGTCAGCCAGCGCCTTGTCGTTCAGTGCCAGCATGGAGACAGCGAACAATCCTGCGTTCGCCGCACCCGCCTCGCCGATGGCGAAGGTCGCCACGGGGATGCCTTTCGGCATCTGCACGATGGACAGTAATGAGTCCATACCCTTCAGGTATTTGGAAGGGATGGGGACGCCCAGCACGGGCAGCGTGGTCTTGCCGGCGATGACGCCGGCCAGATGCGCCGCACCGCCCGCACCGGCGATGAAACACTGCACGCCTTGCGCGCTCATTTCCTTGATGTAGTCGAACAGCAGATCGGGTGAGCGGTGCGCCGAAATGACGCGGGCGTCGAACGTCACACCGAAATCCTGCAGCGCGCGCGCGGCCTGCTGCATGATCTCCCAGTCATTCGAACTGCCCATCACGATGGAAACGAGCGGCTTGGCCATGTCTTATGCTCCCTTGTGATAACCCACCACGCGCTCGACTTCCTTCTTCGAGCCGAGGATGACGGGCACGCGTTGATGCAGACCGGTGGGCTTCAGTTCCATGATGCGCTCGCGGCCGGTGGAGCTCATGCCGCCTGCCTGCTCGACGATGAACGACATCGGGTTGGCTTCGTACATCAGGCGCAGCTTGCCTGCCTTGGTCGGGTCCTTGGTGTCGAACGGATACATGAAGATGCCGCCGCGGGTGAGGATGCGGTGTACTTCGGCAACCATGGAAGCGACCCAACGCATGTTGAAGTTCTTCTCACGACCGCCGTCCTTGCCTTTCATGCATTCGTCTACATACTTCTGCACCGGAGCTTCCCAGAAACGTTGGTTGGACATGTTGATGGCGAACTCGGCGGTATCTTCCGGAATGGTCATGTTCGGATGAGTCAGGAAGAACTCGCCCACGTCGCGGTCCAGGGTGAAACCGTTCACGCCGTGGCCGGTGGTGATCACCATCATGGTGTTCGGGCCGTACAGCGCATAACCGGCGCAGATCTGCTTGGTGCCGGGCTGCATGAAATCGGCAGCGGTCGGGTTGGTCACGCCTTCTGGGCAACGCAGGATGGAGAAGATGGTGCCGACGGAGATGTTCACGTCGATGTTGGAAGAGCCGTCCA
This sequence comes from Gallionellaceae bacterium, assembly GCA_003445795.1. Lineage (GTDB taxonomy): Bacteria > Pseudomonadota > Gammaproteobacteria > Burkholderiales > Gallionellaceae > Sideroxyarcus. The sequence goes on along the minus strand of DMCN01000112.1, from coordinate 9,765 downwards.
GCGGGTCAAAGGTGATGAGGTACTTGCCCTTGGGGTACTTGGCCGGGATCGGGTAGATGTCGTCCATCTCTTCGGAAGCCATCGCCGCAAGGTGACCGCTCCACTCGTTGGCCTTGATGAACACCTCGTTGGTGATGATGTCCAGTTTCTTCTGGGTCTCGCCCTGCACGTTCTCGCTGCCGGCGCTGCCCAGCACACCGATCAACGCGCCTTTGTTCACGTCATGGGCGATCTGCTTGCAAGCGGAGATAACGTCGCTCAGCAGGCCGGTAAAGTCGCCGGTCGCACCGGGGATGTGGCGTTGTTCTTCGATGATGAACTGGATCAAACTTTTGCTCATTACTGCTCTCCTCTGATTTGATTTTACAACTAACGGATTTTACTGCTTTTGCACTTTGCTCTCTACGGCTATTTACCGGTGATTCGCGTCATTTCCCTCCGCGCGTGGCGATCAGGCTCGCAACCACGCTGGCGCTGATCAGCACGGCAACGATCAACAGCGAGGCCTGCACAGGCACGTGATACCAGGGTGCGATCAGCATCTTGCAACCGATGAAGGCCAGCACCAGCGCCAGCCCGTATTTCAGCAGGTGGAAGCGGTCGGCCACGTCGGCCAGCAGGAAGTACAGCGCACGCAAGCCCATGATCGCAAAGATATTGGATGTGAACACGATAAAGGGATCGGTGGTGATCGCGAAGATGGCCGGGATCGAGTCCACCGCGAACACCAGGTCGGTGACTTCGATCAGGATCAGCACCAGGAACAGCGGTGTGAACCAGCGCACGCGGTTCTTCATCACGCTGAATTTTTCGCCGTGGTCATCCGCCGTGATACGCAGGTGCCGACGCGCGAACCGCAGCACCGGGTTCTGTTCCAGATCCGGTGTCTTCTCCGCCATCACCAGCATGCGCAGGCCGGTGACGACCAGGAAGGCGCCGAACAGGTACAGCACCCAGCTAAATTCACGCACCACCCAGGCCCCGGCCAGGATCATCACGGCACGCATGACGATCGCGCCGAGCACGCCGTAGACCAGCACGCGGCGCTGGTACTCGGGCGGAACATGGAAGGCGCCGAAGATCAGCAGGAACACGAACACATTGTCCACCGACAGTGACTTCTCGATCAGGTAGCCGGTCAGGAACTCCAGCGCCTTGGCATCGGCCACCGTATCGCCTGCCGTTCCCCGCAGGTACCACCACAGCAGTCCGTTGAACAGCAACGCCAGCGTCAGCCAGGCCAGCGACCACAACGCCGCTTCCTTCACGCTCACCTTGTGTACCTTGCGCCCGCCGAAGACGAACAGGTCCAGCGCCAGCATCACCAGCACGAAGGCGATGAACATCCCCCACATCCAGGGTTCGCCGATATCGCCCATGCGCATGTCTCCCTGTCCGTTCATTTGGTCAATGAGATGAACAGTTCCGGCAACTTCACCGGCAGTTGCGCCACGTTGTCGACGATGGTGTATTGCTTGCCGAAGATGTCCGCCACGTACTCGTCGGCCTTGGGATCGAGGTTGATGCAGTAGCTGTAGATGCCCTGCCGGTCCAGTTCCTTCACCGCCTGGCGCGCATCAGCGATCAGCAATTCGCCGTCCTTGGTATCGATGTCCGCGGGCTGACCGTCGGTCAGGATCAGCATCAACTTCTTGTCCGCCTGCTGCTTTTCCAGATAGTGGGCGGCATGGCGCATCGCAGCGCCCATGCGTGTGGAGTAGCTGGCCTCCATCGCTGCGAGGCGGCTTTTCACCTGATCGTCCCAGGGTTCGCTGTAGCCCTTGATGTGCAGGTAGCGCACATCATGACGGGTATTGGAATGGAAACCGGCGATGGCGAAAGGGTCACCCAGCTTATCCACTGCCCAGCCGAGCAGCGTCACCGCTTCCTGACTCAGCTCCAATATGGTCTGTTCGCTGCCTGTCGGCTTTTCGTTGAGCGATTCGGACAGGTCGAGCAGCAGCATCACGGCGATGCTGCGACCGTCGTTGCGGTGGCTCATGTTGATGCGCGGATCGGGCTGCGCGCCGCTCTTGTAGTCGATCAGCGAACGGATGGCGACATCGAGATCGAGTTCGCTGCCTTCTTCCTGGTAGCGGATGCGCACCTTGTCCTGCGGCTTGAGCAGGTCGAGTATCTTCTTCAACCGTTTGGCCAGTGCGGCATGTTTCTCCAGCAACTTGTCGATATCGGCTGCCTTGCCCGCCGGATGCAGACCTTCGTACACACTGACCCAGTCCGGGCGATAGCTCTGGTTGTTGTAATCCCATTCGTGATAGTGGCGCGGCGGCAAGCCTTGCAGCTCTTCGCCCGGCTCTATCTTGCGCGGCTCGTCGAAGGCTTCTTCCTCGTCTCCCTCTTCGATGAATTTCCACATCTGCCGGTTGTCGTCGCGATGTTCGACGACCGTATCGGTGAAGTGCGTGCTGGCGAAGTTGTCGCTGGGCAAGCGGGTCTTGGCGATGAAGGATATTCCGAGATCGGCCATCTCCTGCGTGCCCGACTCGCCCTGTTCCATCAGGGCATGGAAGCGCTGCGCATACTCGGTGATGTATTTGTTCTTGTAGGGATGCCGGGGATCGAGGATAGCGCGCGACAGCATCGCCAGGCGATGACGCACGGTGGATTCGCTTTCCGGGTCGCAGGCATCTTCTTTCGGCACAGGATGCAATGCGGTAAAGATGCGGCGCAAACCCGGATATTCGCGCATCGCCAGATATTCGACGCGGCTGTCCTCAAGGAACTCCGCCGCCATGCGCTGGAAAGGGCTCATGTTGTCGGCGATGATGGCTTTGGTCCAGCGGCGGTGACCCATGATGTGAGCCAGCGCGGCACGGTAGCGGTCGATGCCGGCGATGCCGTTGGCGTCGTCGAACACATCGGGCAGACGGATGCCTAGCTTGTCGTAGTAAGGGATCGGTTTGTTCGATTCGTCGAGCGTGCCGGAGAAAGGGATCAGCATGTCCTCGTCCTCCCACAGGCCGCGCAGATACAAGCCGAGCTTGCGATCGTTATCCACCAGCAATGTGCCATGCCGTTCGCGCTGCAGCACCGCGCGACTGTCGGCAGACTGCAGACTGAAATATTCGGTCTGGCGGTCGGGATGGTCGTCGTAATAACGCACGCCGTAGTCCACCCAGTTCTTCAGACCGTTCAAGGATAGTTGGGCGAGCAGCACCGGGACTTGCTTGAACATCTCGGGCAGGCCGGGGCTGGGGAAGGTCTGATGGATGCCGTGTACCGAACTGGTAGTGCGCTCCATCAGATCGAGCGCGATGGCAAGGTAGCCGTTCATCCGCTCGCGCGTCTGCAGCCTGCGCGCCGTCACCGGCAGCGATTGCAGGAAGGGCGTGATCGCCTTGCTGTTAGGCGATTTCGCCATCTTGCGGATGAACTGCATGATGTCGGGCAACACATCCTCGCCGACCTGCACGGCGACTTCCGGCCACTCCTCCAGAAAGATCAGTATCGGCTCGGCACCGCGACCCATCTTGCCGAGGAAGCGCGCATGCTCGATGTACGCGGCCACGCCGTCGCCGGACAGCAGTGACAGTGCTCTGCGCATACAGTCGGGAAACACCTCGCCCACGCGCGGAAAGCCGCAGTCGAGTTCCGACCAGTATGTTTGCAGGTCTTCCGGTATGTCTACCGTTTGCGTGGCCATGATGTCAGGCGAAGGTCGCGTCGATGGCGTGATCCAGTGTGTCGCGGATGTCCGCATCGTCGGTGATCGGGCGCACCATCGCCATGCGGCAGGCCGCTTTCGGCGCAACGCCGCCCTTGATCAACGTCGCTGCATATACCAGCAGACGCGTCGAGATACCTTCGTCGAGACCGTGACCTTTGAGGTTACGTGCAGCATGGCCTATCTTCACCAGTTGCGATGCCAGACCGATCTCGATGCCCGCTTCCTTGCTCAGGATTTCCGACTCGACCTTGGCTTCCGGATAATCGAACTCGAACGCGGTGAAGCGCTGCTTGGTCGACTGTTTCAGGTCCTTCATCAGGCTCTGGTAGCCGGGGTTGTACGAGATCACCAGCTGGAAGTCGGGATGCGCCTCGATCAGCTCGCCCTTCTTGTCCAGCGGCAGCGTGCGGCGATGGTCGGTGAGCGGGTGAATGACGACGGTAGTATCCTGGCGCGCTTCGACGATCTCATCGAGGTAACAGATCGCGCCGATGCGTGCGGCTGTGGTCAGCGGACCGTCCAGCCAGCGCGTGCCGTTGGCATCGAGCAGGTAACGGCCGACCAGGTCGCTGGCGGTCATGTCCTCGTTGCACGCGACGGTGATCAGCGGCTTGTTGAGTTTCCACGCCATGTATTCGATGAAGCGCGATTTGCCGCAGCCGGTCGGGCCTTTCACCATCACCGGCAGGCGCGCGGCGTAGGCGGCTTCGTACAGCGCCACTTCGTCGCCCTGTGTCTGATAGAACGGTTCCTTGTGGACCTTGTATTGATCTGTATTCATCATGGTTGCTCCATGTAAGCGCAAGTTGAGCGGCTTGTACTTCGGGAAAAAAACGCCCCCAGCTTGTGGGGGCGCGTTGTTAATGCAAGCTGATCTGCGACAGCTTTGTTGATTTCAAGCAAACAGCTATTTTTCCTCTGCCAGGTCCTTTTGGAGCCGCGCCTGCTGCTTGAAGCTGCAGGCGCTTCCCCACTCCCCCCTGTTTTATTACTTGTGGACACCCAGCTTTTCGCGCCAGCCCGGGAACAACTTGTCCGCATCTTTCGGGAAGGATTCGAACGCGCGTGCGAATTCCTTGTGTTCCTTGGCCCACTGGATCGGGTCTGCACCGGCCTTCCAGCACTCGTAAGCTTGACGCAGAGAGATCGCGCCGGCTGCCGGGCTGTCGATGTGGCCGTAAGATCCGCCGCCTGCGGTGTTGATCACGTTGCCGTGGCCGAGGTTCTGGAAGAAGCCTGGCAGACGCAGCGCGTTCATGCCGCCGGAGATGATCGGTGTCGTCGGCTTCATACCGTACCACTCTTGATGGTAGAACGGACCCTGGCAGCTGTCGCGCTCGATCATGTAAGCGATGATACGGTCGTCCTTGCCGCCTTCCATCTTGCCGAAGCCCATTGTGCCCACGTGGATGCCGGAAGCACCTTGCAGACGGGACATCTTGGCCAGCACGAACGCGGTGTAGCCGCGCTTGGAAGAAGGCGATGTCACCGCACCGTGACCGGCACGGTGGTAGTGCAGGTACTGGCCGGCATACTGACGACGTGCTGTCGTGATCATGCCGGGGCCGCCAACGTAGCCGTCAACCAAGAATGCGACCTTGTCTGCATCCGGGCCGAAAGTTTCCAGTGCGAAATCGGCGCGTGCGCACATTTCGTAGTGGTCGTCAGCGGTGATATTCATGGAGAACAATTTGGCCTGGCCGGTTTCGTCCTGGGCGCGCTTCATCGCGTCGTAAACGAGGGGCAGCACCTTCTTGATCGGGCAGAACACCTGGTTGCCTTGTGGCTCGTCGTTCTTGATGAAGTCGCCGCCCAGCCAGAACTGGTAAGCAGCCTTGGCGAAAGGCTCGGGACGCAGACCCAGCTTCGGCTTGATGATGGTGCCGGAGATGTAACCGCCGTCCTTGATCGGACGACCGAGGATGCGCCACAGGTCGGAGATGTCCTTTGCGGGACCGTCGAACAGTTGCAGCATGCGCGGCGGAACATAGAAGTCTTGCATCTGCAGACTCTCGACGTCGCCCATGCCCTGGTTGTTACCGATCGCGAGCGTCAGGAAAGAGACGATCATCGCGCGGCCGTCGGTCACGTTGCGGTCGAACAGGTCATTCGGATAAGCCACCTTCATGATGCCCTTGGCTTCGTCGATGAAGTACACCAGAGCGTCCACGCCCTTGGTGAATTCGTCGGTGGTGCTCACTTCGACGTTGGTGCCGGTCGAAGATTCGGCGGCGATGTGCGCTGCCGCTTCCAGATAGCCGACGCCGGCTACCGGGGTCATGGTGTAAGCAACCAGAATATGGCCGCCGTTCTTGATCAGGTCTTCTTCTTTAAGGCTCAGATCCGAGTAACGATTCGATTGATCCATCTATGTTCTCCTCTTTGTTTGAATAACTACGGAGCGAACTATACGCCCGGCAATCATAAATAATAGTCAAATATATTTATGCGAACCATAAATTAAGCTTATGGTATAAATCCCCCCCATGCTGCCCATCTCCATCCGCCAACTGCAGGTCTTCGAAAGCGTGGCCCGCCATCTTAACCACTCGCGTGCGGCGGCCGAGCTGTTTTTGTCGCAACCGGCGGTGTCCATGCAGATCAAGCAGGCCGAGGCTGCCGTCGGTTTGCCATTGTTCGAGCAGACCGGCAAGAAACTGCACCTCACCGCCGCCGGGGAGGAGTTGCTGCACTATGCCCGCTCGATGTTGCAGCTGATGGACGAGATGGAGTCCGTGTTCGACGAGATGAAGGGGCTGGAGCGTGGCCACCTCGGCATCTCCGTGGTCAGCACCGCCAACTACTTCATGCCGCAGCTGCTGGCTAAGTTCATCCAGGCCCACCCCAAGATCAAGGTCAGCCTGTCGGTTGCCAACCGCGACGCTGTCATCAAACAGCTATCGGACAACACCGCAGACCTCGCCATCATGGGCCAGCCTCCGCAGGGTGCCGACATGCGCGCCGAGGCCTTCATGGAAAACCCGCTGGTGGTGATCGCCGCACCGACCCACCCGCTGGCGCGCGCCAGCGACATTCAGCCCAAGCAATTGGCCAGCGAGACCTTCCTGTTGCGCGAAAAGGGTTCCGGCACACGCGGCGTGGTGGAAAGATTCTTCGCCAGCCACAAACTCGCCTTGCCCGCGCATATGGAGATGGACACCAACGAAGCCATCAAACAGTCGGTTCAGGCCGGAATCGGCATCGGCATCATCTCGCGCCACGGCATCGAGATGGAACTGGAGACAAAACGGCTCGTGGTGCTCGACGTGGATCACTTCCCCATCGTGCGCCACTGGTACATCGTGCACCGCAAGGACAAGCGGCCCTCTGTCGCTGCGCAGGAATTCGAACGCTTCCTGCTGAGCGAGTCGCAAACCTGATCGGTTCGTCATCCCTCACCTTCAGATCTTCAAAAGGTATAGACCGTTTGGCATATTGACGGAACAACATCGGGCAGTTACGGTGCGCGCCGGGGACAAAATCAGATCACAAAAGTGATGTCGTTTTTTCTGGCGAAGATGGGGCATTTATGATTTACAGATTTATGCAAATCAACGGATTGGGATTTTTCACCCAGATATTCAAACATCCAGCACCAGATTATCAGACACTTTTGTCGTCTAATTTACGTTGGGCTTCATAACATGTCTACGTCAACTATCGAGCACCTGAATGCATCGCAACTGGCGCGCCACGCATTCAACGTTTTCCTGTTCTCCGGTCGTCATCAAACGGGAGCGCGCCTTATCTATCGTGCTTTGGAGCTTCAGCCGCACAACGCTGAGGCGCTTAGATGCCTAAGCGACTTGCTTGATTCAAACGGAACGGAGGTCTTTTCGGGTGTGGTTCTCGAATACGCTCTAAGTGAGGAGCCGCAGTTCAGCGTAGAAGAACGCCAAACCCTCGATGACTTGCGTTTTCTAGCCAAATGGTCTTGGGGCTTCTCCAGTCACACGAGCGGTAACCCTCATCTCGCTCAAGATGCCTTTGCTGATCGGTCTGCATTTTTGGTTGATGACAGTCGCTACCAACAATTCCTTGACCAAATCCTCACACGCACTGGCTCTCTGGAGGGCGGGTTCAAGGCTGCTCACACTCTATGCGGTGCCATGGCTGGTTTCCTCCAGCACGGGGAGCTTGGAGGCAAAGCAGGCGTTGTGGAGTCGCTGCACCCCGAACAATTTCAAAAGACTGAGGTGTATAGCCAATGGCTTCAATCGCCGACTGACGAACTTGACGCCCTAGAAAAGGCACGGCTTGAAAAGTCAAAACCAACTTTAAAGCCTCGGTGGAAGTTTTGGCAATGATGCCCAACCCATCATTCAAGCGGGACGCGCTAACGCGCGCCCCTTAATTTAACGTTAGGTGCTCGTGAAAAATACTTGCCTTGTCCTTCTTCTAGCCGCACTCGCCGCGTGTAGCGGGCCTGAGTCGCCTGGTAGCAAAGCTGAATACTCCATTTTGCAGGGAGTAGAGTCCGAATATCGAAATCAAACATTCTCGGGGCCGGAAATCATAACTGTTCAAGGCTATGAACTACTATCACTGTCGGCCACTGACCTACCACCGCTTCCGAAATCAAAGGGGCGAACTTGGATAATGCTCAAGGCTGAACACGACCCCTACTGGAAGCAAATCCCTCAAACACAAGCCTTCTCAATTCCCCAGCCTCTCATTGAAGAGTTGGTTCGCGCGAAGCGCGCATCTCCGCAAGTAGAGAAGGTTCTTCGTGCCCATGTCACTCAAAGTGAGGCACCTAACCCTACGCTCAAGTTCGCTCCCTCCGGTCGCTGGGACGCGCCTTCGGCGCGCCCCTTGTATCTTAACTCCGGCTCAGAAATGAGCTAAATTGCTCTGGCGCGAAAGAGCAGGGAGAAGGGATGCCGGGCGTGCCCCTATGGCCATCGAGCCTGTAGCTAAGATTGGTGACCTTCTCCCATCCTGTATTCATCAAGATCGAACGGTATCTTAGGACTGGTTTTCACCATGATCCTGCATTCACAAGGTTGATCTGAATCGGGGTGTTGTTTCCGCAGGGAGTGCTCCCTTTTGTTTGCTTGGAAGGAGATGGCAATGACTGACTTGAACAATGGAATACTGGGAATCGATATTTCCAAAGCAAAGTTTGATGTCGCCCTGATGGTTGCGGGTAAAGTCAAAAAGACCCATATCTTTGAGAACGCACCGGATGGCTTTGCGACGCTGTCGCACTGGCTGCTGAAACAAGGCATCACCAAAGTGGCTGCGTGCATGGAAGCCACGGGTTGTTATGGAGAGGCACTGGCAACTTATCTGTATGACCAGGGCATCGAGGTGAGCGTGGTCAATCCGGCACAGATCAAGAGTTTTAGCGGTGCGCAGCTGAAACGCGCCAAGACTGACAAGGCGGATGCCAAACTGATCGCGCAGTTCTATCAGCAAATGCAGCCGGCCCACTGGACGCCACCACCACTGCATGTGCGTGAGTTGCAGGCACTGGTTCAACGCCTGACCGCACTCGCCCAGATGGAAGGCCAGGAACAGAATCGAATGCAGGTTGCACCTGCCGTTATCCGCCCCTCTATCGAGACGGTGTTGGCCACCATCAGGTCGGAAATCAAAACGGTGGAAGAGTTGATCCGTGATCACATTGATCGTCATCCTGACTTAAAAGACCAGTCAGCGTTACTGGATAGTATTCCGGGTATTGGCAAAGCGACCATCGCCAGGCTGTTGGCGTTTATCGGGGATGTGCAAAGATTCGATCATGCCAAGGCACTGGCTGCGTTTGCCGGTCTGAATCCTACCGTGCACCAGTCCGGCAGTTCGGTAAGAGGCAAGCCGCATCTGTCCAAGAAAGGCAACTCGCTATTAAGAAAAGCGTTGTATATGCCGGCAATCGTGGCGAGACGTTACAATCCGGTCATCAAGGAATTTGCCGATCGTTTGAAGAAGGCAGGTAAGTCGAATATGGTGATCATTGGCGCAGTGATGCGAAAGTTGCTGCATATTGTTTACGGTGTGCTGAAGTCCGGTATGCCTTTCGATCCCGCTTGGGCTGTGAATCATGCTTGACAGTCAAGACGGTATCTTAGCTA
>DMCN01000002.1 GCA_003445795.1 Gallionellaceae bacterium | reverse complement strand
GCATGGCAGGGCGCGAGCGCCATCTTGTCGAGTTCGCCCACGTTCCAGGCCGAGACGATGATGCGGCGCGAATCGGGATTGGTCTTGATCTGCTCGACGGCGATCCTGATCTGGTCGATCACGCGACCGTCGATGGTCTCCCATGAGCGCCACTGCTTGCCGTACACCGGGCCAAGGTTGCCGTTCTCGTCCGCCCACTCGTCCCAGATCGAGACCCCGTTCTCTTTGAGGTATTTGGTGTTGGTGCTGCCCTGCAGGAACCACAGCAGTTCGTGCACGATGGATTTCAGGTGGCACTTCTTGGTGGTGACCAGCGGGAAGCCGCGCGACAGGTCGAAACGCATCTGGTAACCGAACACGCTGGTGGTGCCGGTGCCGGTGCGGTCGGATTTTTTCGTCCCGCTATCGAGGACGTGCTGCATTAATTCGAGGTATTGGCGCATGGTGTAGCCCGTATAATCGAGGCGTTTTATGACTTGATTCGAGGACGTAATGCTAGCACAACTGACCCTGTTCCCCTCCCTGCCCAAGACCCTGGCCGCTGTGCACCTGCTGGTGCTGCTGCCCAAGGCCAAGACGCCGCCCAAGGATGTTCCTTACGGCGATTTGCTCGCGACAGTACTCAAGCGCCGCGACATGAAGGCGGACGAACTGGCGAAAACGCCGGTCGCCGCCAATGCCACCAACGGCACGCTGGTGGTGTGGGCGATGGTCGATCTCGACAAGGACACCTTCGCCCAGCAGGTACAGGTGCGCAAGGGCTTGCAGCTGTTGCTGGAAGAGCAGCCGAAGAGCATCGCTATTGCGGTGAGCGGCGATGCGGCGCAGCGCCAGCGCATGGCGGAGTTGGCGGTCTATGGTGCCTGGGTGAACGGCGCGCTGCTGCCGGTCCACAAGAAGAAGGATGAGCGCAAGGCGTTGCAGAAGATCGAGTTGGTCGGCTGTAACGACAAGAAACCGTTCGACGCACTCAAGGCGCAGGCCGCGGGCAATCTGTTGTGCCGCGAGCTGACCGTGCTGCCGCCCAATGAACTCACACCGGGCGCATATCGTTTGCGCGTGAAGAAGCTGGCGCAGGCCAACGGCTGGAAGCATGAAGAATTCACCATGCCCAAACTGCGCAAGATGGGCGCTGGCGCCTTTGTCGCGGTGGCGCAGGGCAGCGACCCCGAGGACGCGGCCATCGTGCATCTCACTTACAAACACCCGAAAGCCAAACAGACCATCGCGCTGGTGGGCAAGGGCATCTGCTTCGATACCGGCGGGCACAACCTCAAGCCTTCGCGTTACATGCACAATATGCACGAGGACATGAACGGTTCGGCGGTCACGCTCGGCATCCTGCTTGCTGCCTCGCAGCAGAAACTGCCGGTGAACATCGACTGCTGGCTGGCACTGGCACAGAACCACATCAGCCCCAAGGCCTACAAACAGAATGACATCGTGAAGGCGCTCAACGGCACCAATATCGAGGTGATGCACACCGATGCCGAAGGCCGCATGGTGCTGGCTGACACGCTCACATTGGCGTCGCGCGCCAAGCCGAACCTGATGATCGACTTCGCCACATTGACCGGCAGTATGGCGATGGCGCTGGGGGCGCGCTACAGCGGCGTATTCGGTACGACAGACGAGCTGGCGCAGCGTGCGGTGAGCGTGGGCAAGCAGGTTGGCGAACGCCTGTGCGCATTCCCGCAGGACGAGGATTACGAACCGGCGCTGGATTCAAAGGTGGCCGATATCAAACAGTGCACGCTGGACGGAGAAGCCGACCACATCCTCGCCACGCGCTTCCTCAAGCGTTTCGTCGAGCACGACACGCCCTGGCTGCATGTGGACCTCTCGGCCAGCCGTTGCGAAGGTGGTCTGGGCATCGTCGCGCATGACGTGAATGGTTTCGGCGTGGCCTGGGGGTTGCGCATGTTGCAGGGCTGATGCGATGGCGGAGGCCGACGATCCCAAGCCGATGTCGCCGCGCGCCAGATTCTTCATGGCGCTGGCGTTCTTCTTTTTCGGGGGTTTCCTGTTCTCGCTCGTGTTCGGCTGGATTCCGAAGCAATCCTCCCCGAATCCAACGCCAATCTGGGTGCTTGGTGCCGCCGCGATGATGTTCTCGCTGGCCGGTGTCGTCATCCTGTTGATCGAGAACGAGCGTCTGGCCTGGTTACGCAATCTGGTGAGTTGGCTGCTTCTGGTGTGCCTGGCCATCCCCTTCAATTGGGTCGCGTTCGGTGAGGGAGAGCGGCAGTTCAGCAGCTCGTCTTCATTCCTTGGGGTCACTTCGAGCGGTACACCGGGCGAAACGGAGGGACGTATCGTCTTCGGCTTCTTCGCTTTGCTGATGGATCTGATGGTGGTGCTGGCCCCGCTACACCTGTTGAAAAACAGGAAGTCCAAGCGGGACGAAATCGACCCCTAGTTCTTGAATTCGAATTCCGCGATCAGGATGTGATGGTCCGACGCCTGCGTCGGCTTCACGGTGTAGCGCTGCGGGTGCAGATGCTTGCTGTAGAAGATGTGGTCGAGGACATAGGGACGGTGGCGCCAGGTGATCTCGTTCATCTGCACGGTCTTGTATCCGGCGGCGGCGAACTGGTTGACCAGCGAATCGCGGTTGCTGACGTTGAAATCGCCGGCGATCAGTGCGGGGCCCTCCAACTTCCTCAATTGCGCCACAACGAGCTGGCGCTGCTCCATATGCTGCTCGCTCGATGAGTTGAGCATGAAGTAAGCCAGCAGGTGGGTATTGAGGATATGCAGCTTGCGTCCGCCCAGAGTGGTCGTTGCGCCGATGAGCAGGCGATCGGTGGGCGTCTTCTTCTTTCCTTCGAATTCGAATTCGATGGGGGGTGATGGCAGATCGAGGCGGAAGGAGTCGCTGAGCGGGGTCTTGGAGAAGATGGCGAGTCCGATACCGAAGGGCAACTCGCGCGGATCGGCTTTCGGGTAGGAGAAGTAACTGTGGTAGCCCGTGAGCGCGGCTTTCAATCGCGTGTAGTTGGGCGGCGGGTCGATCTGTATACCGCCGGGCTGTGCATGTTCCACTTCCTGCAGGATGATGATGTCCGCATCGCGGCTTTTTATCTCGGCGATAGTCAGGTCGAGATCGATGGGTGCGCGATCAGCCTCGGCCTCGTCCCAGATCTGGCCGAACTGCATGTTGAACTGCATGACTTTGAAAGTGCTCATGGGGGGCTATGATGCCATTGAGTTTGTCATCTGAGAACAGTCTGAGCTTAAATAATCAGGCGCTTATGGCGACAAGGGCATAGCGGGCGAACTTGCCGACCGCCATGAAACCCAGTGCAGCAAAGGGGTTGAGCCGCAACCAGCCCGCCGCCAGACACAATCCGTCGCCGATGAGCGGGGTCCAGGCGAGCAGCAGGGAAGGCGCTCCCCAGCGCCGCACCCTCAATACATTTCGCTCAAAGCGGGTAGTTTGGGTTAGAGGGTGCGATGCAGTTTCTCCCGCACCGGAGTGCTCCGCACCACCGTGTCGAAGCTGCACTTTCTCCACATGCTTGAGTTGCTGCGTCTGCGGCAACAACCAGCCCATTCCAAAAGTGACCATACCACCCAGCGTGTTGCCCAGTGAGGCGAGCAGCAGAGCGGGCCAGAACGATTCGGGATAGGCCTTGAGCAAGGCGAACAGCACGGCTTCCGAGCCGCCCGGCAGCAGCGTCGCACCGAGGAAGCTGCTGATGAAGAGTGAGGTGAGGCTGGCGGTCTCCCCCATGGCGAATCACTGCCCGCGGATGGCAGCGAAGACCCGCTTCGCCAGGTCGGTCGTGGCCTGTAGCGGGTTGGCGCGGATGGCTTTCTCCTGTTCGGCCATCATCAGGTATAGGCCGTCCAGTGCCTTGCGCGTGATGTAGTCGTCGAGATGCGCATCCTGCTCCTTGACCAGGCCGAGTCTCACTCCCTTGCCCGCGAAGCGGTCGTAGGCTTGGGCGAGGCTGACCTTTTTCATGGATTGATTGACGATGGGTTTGAATTTGACGGAAAGCGCGGCTTCGGTGTTGCGGCGGAAGAATTGCGTGGCGGCATCGTCCGGGCCAAGCAGGATGTTCTTCGCATCGGTCACGGTCATGCTTTTCACCGCGGCGATCAGCAGCGCCTTGGCCTCCGGCACTGCGGCTTCGGCGGCGCGGTTCATCGAGGTGACGAGTTCGTCGGCGTACTTGCCCAAGCCGATCCGGCGCAGCGCGTTGTCCACCTTGCGCAGGTTGTCGGGCATGGGGATGCGCACTTTGGGATTACCGAGGTAGCCGTCGACGCGGGCGAGTTCCTTCACCGCGCTTTCGGCGCCCTGGGTGAGCGCCTGCTTCAGGCTATCTGCCTGTTCCTGCGGCGAGAAGCGGTCGAGGTCTGTGGCTTGCGACGGGGACGAGCCGGAGTTGGACTGCTTCAACTCGTCCACTTTGGCCTTCAGGTCGTTCAGATTCAGCGCGCTGGCCGACATGCTCAGCGCGAACATGCCGATCAGCAGGGCGGGGCGTCTCATTATTAGTGGGTTTTCTTCTTGGGCGCCATGATGTCGGTGATGGTGCCTTCCGCCATTTCGGCAGCGAAGCACAGCGTCTCCGACAGCGTCGGGTGCGGGTGGATGGTAAGACCGATGTCTTCCATGTCCGCGCCCATCTCCAGCGCCAGCACGCCTTCGGCGATCAGCTCGCCCGCGTTCACGCCGACAATGCCCATGCCGAGGATGCGTCGGGTCGAAGGATCAAGCAGCACTTTGGTCGCACCTTCTTCGCGTGCGATGGACAAGGCACGGCCGGAGGCAGCCCACGGGAAGGAGGCCTTCTCGTACTCGACACCCTGCGCTTTGGCCTGGGTCTCGGTCAGACCCATCCATGCGATCTCGGGATCGGTGTACGCGACCGAAGGAATGGTCAGCGGTTCGAAGAAGGCCTTGTGTCCGGCGATGTTCTCCGCCGCAACCTTGCCTTCATGCACCGCCTTGTGTGCCAGCATCGGGTCGCCCACGATGTCGCCGATGGCGAAGATGTGCGGCACGTTGGTGCGCATCTGTTTGTCGACCGGGATGAAGCCGCGCTCGTTGACGATGAGCCCGGCGGCTTCGGCAGCGATCTCGCGTCCGTTCGGGCGGCGGCCCACGGCCATCAGCACCTTGTCGTAGACCTGCGCTTCGGCTGGGGCCTGCTCGCCTTCGAAGGTGACCTTGAGCCCGGCCTTGGTTGCCTCGATCTTGGTGACCTTGGTCTTCAGCATGATGGCTTCGTAACGTTTGGCGATGCGTGTGTGCAGCGGCTTCACCATGTCCTTGTCGGCGCCGGGCATGATCTGGTCCATCAGTTCGACCACGCTGATTTTGCTGCCCAATGCGTTGTACACCGTTGCCATCTCCAGTCCGATGATGCCGCCGCCGATGACCAGCATGCGTTTCGGCACGTCTTTCAGCGCCAGCGCGCCGGTGGAGTCGATGATGCGCGAGTCGTCGTAGGGGAAGCCGGGGATGCGTGCCACGCTGCTGCCTGCCGCGACGATGGCGTTGTCGAAGGTGACGGTCTTCACGCCTTCGGCGGTCTGCACGGAGAGAGAGTTGGGCGAAGTGAATTTTGCGGTGCCGCGCACGACCTGCACCTTGCGTTGCTTCGCCAGACTGGCGAGGCCGCCGGTGAGCTTGCCGATGACGCTATCCTTCCAGGTGCGGATGGCATCGATGTCGATCTTGGGTTTGGCGAAAGTCACGCCGTGATGCGAAACCTCTTCCGCCTCATTGATGACCTTGGCCACATGCAGCAGTGCCTTGGATGGGATGCAGCCGACATTGAGGCAGACGCCGCCGAGTGCGTTTTCCTTCTCGATCAGGATGACCTGTTTGCCGAGGTCGGCGGCCCGGAATGCTGCGGTATATCCGCCGGGGCCTGCGCCGAGCACGACCACTTCGGCATGGAAGTCACCCTGGGCGACTTTGGCTGCGGGAGTGGGTACGACTTGCGTTGCTGCAGCAGGAGCGGCGGCTTGCGGGGCAGGAGCGACCTTGACCGGAGCGGGTGCAGCGGCGCTGCTTTCCAGCAGCAGGATCACCGAGCCTTCGCTGATCTTGTCGCCGACCTTCACCTTCATCTCCTTCACCACGCCGGCAACGGGCGAGGGAACTTCCATGGTCGCCTTGTCGGTCTCCAGCGAGATGAGCGCCTGCTCCTTCTCGACCTTGTCGCCCGCCTTGACGGCGATCTCGATCACGGCGACTCCCTTGAATCCGCCGATGTCCGGTACTTTGATCTCTATGGTTTGGCTCATGCTGGCTCCTCGTTATATTTATTGTTCATACTCTGATCTGCCCGTTGCCGAGCACGATGTACTTTTGCGACGTCAGCCCTTCCAGACCGACGGGGCCGCGCGCGTGGATCTTGTCGGTGGAGATGCCGATCTCCGCGCCCAGGCCGTATTCGAAACCGTCGGCGAAGCGCGTTGAGGCATTCACCATCACGCTGGCCGAATCCACCTCGCGCAGGAAGCGCATCGCCTTGCTGTAGTTCTCGGTGACGATGCTGTCGGTGTGCTGCGAGCTGTAGGTGTTGATGTGGTTGATGGCCTCGTCCAGATTCGCCACCACGCGCACGCTCAGGATAGGCGCGAGATATTCGGTGCGCCAGTCTTCTTCGGTTGCGGCCTTCATCTGCGAAACCAGTTTGCGCGCGGCATCGTCGCCGCGCAGTTCTACACCCTTGTCGAGGTAGATCTTGCACAGCTCGGGCAGGACTTTCGCCGCCACGCCGGCATTCACCAGCAGGGTCTCCATCGCATTGCACACACCGTAGCGGTGGGTCTTGGCATTGTCGGCGATGCGCACGGCCTTGTGCAGGTCGGCCTCGTCGTCGATATACACATGGCAGATGCCGTCCAGATGTTTGATCACCGGCACCTTGGCTTCTTCCGAGATGCGCGCGATCAGGCTCTTGCCGCCGCGCGGCACGATCACGTCCACATACTCTTTCATGGTGATGAGCTCGCCCACGGCGGCGCGGTCGGTGGTGTTCACCACCTGCACTGCCGTCTCCGGCAAACCCGCTTCGCGCAGGCCCTGATGCACACAGGCCGCGATGGCCTGGTTGGAATGGATGGCTTCGGAACCGCCGCGCAGGATGCAGGCGTTGCCGGATTTCAGGCACAGGCCTGCGGCATCCGCCGTCACGTTCGGGCGCGATTCGTAGATAATGCCGATGACGCCCAGCGGCACGCGCATCTTGCCGACCTGGATGCCGGAAGGACGGAATTTCATGTCGCTGATCTCGCCGATGGGGTCGGGTAGAGCGGCGATCTGGCGCAGGCCTTCGGCCATGCCCTTGATGGTCTTCTCGGTGAGGGTGAGTCGGTCGATGGAGGCTGCGTCAAGGCCGTTACTCTTCGCGGCGGCGACATCCTTGGCGTTCTCGGCGATCAGCTTGCTGCTGGCGAGCAGGATGGCCGTGGCGATGTTCTCCAGCGCGTGGTTCTTGGCGTTGGTGTCGGCCATCGCCATCAGGCGCGAAGCGGTGCGGGCGGCTTGCCCGACGGTTTGCATGTAATGTCTGATATCGTTCATGTCACGTGTGTTCGATTTCCCAGACGGTCATTTTACCTGATTGGAAGGACATCCAATGCGGCGAGATGACGGGTGCGAGGCTCAGTCCCTTGCGGCAAGTTCGGGGAAGCGGTGATTTTCGTGGGATTCGAGGGTCGTCAGCAGGCTTTCGAATTCGTCGGCAGGGAGCGGTCTGGAAAAGAGATAGCCTTGCGCGTAGTCGCAACCGGCCTGCAATAGCATCTCCTTCTGGCGCGTGGTCTCCACGCCTTCGGCAATGACCTGCAGGCCGAGCTTGTGTGCCATGACGATGATGGCTTCGATCAATGCCTGGTCATCCGGGCTGGTTTCCATGTTGCATACGAAGGCCTGGTCGATCTTCAGATAGTCGATGTCGAAGCGCTTGAGGTAGGCAAGCGATGAATATCCGGTGCCGAAATCGTCCAGAGCTACCTGGATGCCGGCCGTTCGCATGTTGAGCAGTTCCTCCTGTATCTCCTGCTCTGCGTTCAGCAGTAGCCCTTCGGTGATCTCGAACACGACACATTGCCCGGTGAGCGCCTGTTGCCGGAGCTCATTGCTCCAGTGGGTCACCGGGTTCGCAGTCTTGCGGAACTGAACGGGAGAACGGTTCACGCTGATCTGGAAATCGGGGTCTCGTGATGCGCGCCACTCGGTGACTTGATGAAGTGCCTGCCGATATACCCAGTCGCCGATCTCGTCGATCAGTCCGGTCTCTTCTGCAAGCGGGATGAATTCCGCCGGGCTGATCATCCCGCGCACCGGGTGTTCCCAGCGCGCCAGGGCCTCTGCCTTGCGGATGCGGTTGCTGGCAAGCTCCACGATGGGTTGGTAATACACGCGAAGCTGCTGCTGTGATGTGGCGTTGCGCAGGTCGTTGAGCAGGCGCATGCGTTTCTGGGCCATCTCCTGCAGTGCTGCCGTGAAATAGCTGGCCTGGTTCTTGCCCCGGCTCTTGGACTGGTACATCGCCTGGTCGGCGTTCTTTAGCAGTGTCTCGGAAGAGTCCGCATCGTCCGGATAGAAGGTGATGCCGATGCTGGCCGAGATATAGGTCTGCTCGGCGCCAAGCTGGAACGGCAGTGCCAGGTGCTCGATGACCTGAAGGGCGATGCGCTCCGCATTGCCCGTGCTTTCGATCTGCGGCAGCACGATGGCGAACTCGTCTCCGCCCAGGCGAGCCACGGTGTCGGACTCGCGCACGCAAGTCTGGATGCGCTGGGCGGCCTCGACCAGCAGCAAGTCTCCTTTGTCATGGCCCAGTGTGTCGTTCACTTCCTTGAAGTTGTCGAGGTCGAGCAGGATCAGTGCGGCACGGCTCTGGTTGCGAAGCGTTTTCTTCATCTCCTGCTCAAGTCTGTCCTGGAACAGCCGGCGGTTGGGGAGACGGGTAAGCGTATCGAAATTGGCGAGGCGCTCGAGATGGGACTGCGTGTTCTTGAGGGCAGTGATATCCGAGAATGTGCCGATGTAGTTGGTCAGTTCGCCCAGCTGGTTTCGCACTGCGCTGATGGAGAGGATCTCCGCATAGAGCTCCCCGCTCTTCTTGCGATTCCATATCTCGCCGCGCCAATGTTGGTCGGTCCGTATGCTTTCCCACATCTTGCGGTAGAAATCGGCATCCTGCCGGTCCGACCTGAGCAGGCGCGGGTTCTTGCCGATCAGCTCGTCAGCCGTATAGCCGGTCACTTCCGTGAAGGTGGCGTTGACCGAGACGATGTTGCCTTCGGCATCGGTGATGACGATGCCTTCCCAGGCGCTGTCGAACACGCTGGCATGCAGGCGCATGGCATTCTCCGTCTGTTTGCGCTCGCTGATGTCGGCATGGGTGCCCAGCAGGCGCAGCGGTCTGCCCTCGGCATCCCTGCTGACCAGCATGCCGCGGGCGAGTATCCATTTCCAGGAACCGTCCTTGCAGCGCATGCGGAATTCGACCACATACAACGGGGTCATTCCTGCAAGGTAGTCCTGAACGGAAGAGATCACCCGGTCGCGGTCCGCAGGGTGCAGGTGCTCGATCCAGGCGGCTCCATTGCTCGGGAATTCATCCTCGGCATATCCCAGCATCTCTTTCCAGCGTCTGGAGAACAGTGCCTCGTCGGTCTGCGGGTTCCAGTCCCATACGCCGTCTCCGGCACCTTCGAGCGCGAATTTCCAGCGCTCCTCGCTCTCGCGCAGTTGCCGCGTCATCTCGCGGGTGCGCGACAGACTCGCCAGGGCGAGGGCGGACAGAGCCAGGAATACAGTGGTCACTGCGATCAGGACAGACAGGGTCTGGGTGGAGAAGGCCGAGGGCGGCAGGTCCGTCACGTTGCCGCGCACGAAGTAGGCGGCGGCCATGGCGGTGTAGTGCATCCCAGAGATGGCGCTGCCCATGATGAGCGCGACCACGGCAGTCGAACGGCGGGTGTTGCTGGCCAGCCGTTCCTTGACGTGCAGCGCAAGGTGCGAGAGTGCGACAGCCACGATGATGGAGAGCGCGAACAACTTCGGGTCGTAGCGCACGAAGCCGCTCAACTGCATCGCGGCCATGCCGGTGTAATGCATGGTGCCGATGCCGGCACCGAGCAACACGCTGCCCGTGAAAGGCGGGATGTGCCGCTCGCCATGGTGCCAGACCACGCCCAGGGCGATACCGCTGGCGAGGATGCCGGGCACCATGGAGATCAGCGTGACCAACGGGTCGTAGTTCACGCCGCAGGGCAGTTCGAATGCCAGCATGCCGATGAAGTGCATGGCCCAGATGCCGACGCCCATGGTCAGCGCACTGATCAGCGACCATGTCCATTTGGTGCGCGGGTCGCGCAGCAATGTCACTTGTTGTGAAGCGCGCAGCGCTGCGTAGGACGCCAGGATGGCCAGCAGAACCGAGACGACGACCCAAGCGGAGTCGTAAGAGCCTTCATAGAGCAGACTCATTTCGGGAGGGGACGGCAGGAACTGGAGTGCATCCATCTAGAGGTACCGCCGAGAGGTGTGGGTCGCGAACATTCTAGCAAATAGGCATCATGGCTAATGCTAGAATATTCGTATAAAACTCCAGCTAGCGATATGTCCGACATCCTCAACAAGATACTCGCCGTCAAGAATCAGGAAATCGCTGCTGCCATCTCGGTCCGGCCTTTGCCGGCCATCCGCCACGATGCGGAGCAGGCCGCAGCGCCACGCGATTTTGTCGGCGCCATCCGCGGCAAGATCGCGGCAGGTCAGCCCGCGGTGATCGCCGAGATCAAGAAAGCCAGCCCGAGCAAAGGGGTCATCCGTGCCGATTTCCGTCCTGCCGAGATTGCCGCCAGTTATGCCCAGCACGGCGCGGCCTGTCTGTCGGTGCTGACCGACGAGCAGTTCTTCCAGGGCAGTGCCGAATACCTGCAACAGGCGCGTGCCGCATGCGGGCTGCCGGTGCTGCGCAAGGATTTCATGGTGCATGAATATCAGGTCTATCAGGCGCGCGCGATGGGGGCGGACGCCATTCTGCTGATCGCGGCGGCACTGACGCTGAACCAGATGAAGACGCTGGAAGCGCTGGCGCAAAAGCTGGGCATGGCGGTGCTGGTGGAAGTGCACGATGCCAAGGAGCTGGAAGTCGCGCTGCAACTGGCAACGCCGCTGATCGGCATCAACAACCGTAACCTGCGCACCTTCGATGTGACATTGCAGACCACGCTCGATCTGCTGTCCGTCATCGCCGAGTCGGACAAGGGGCAGGATCGCATCGTTGTCACCGAGAGCGGGATATTCACCGCGGCGGATGTGAAGCTGATGCGCGACCACGATGTGCATGCTTTTCTGGTCGGCGAGGCGTTCATGCGCGCGGATGTTCCGGGCGCGGAGTTGGAAAAAGTCTTCGCTGCCTGAGCGCGGCGTACAGGAGTCAATATGAGTGCCATTCACCCGTCGGAACTTGCTTTTATCACCAAACACGCCCCGTTCGACCGCATGGAACTGCCGCATGTGCTGTGGATGCTGGAGCGCATGAATATCGGTTATTACGCCGAGGGCGAAGTGATCGTCACGCCGGAGCAGGGCGCGGTGGATCGCTTCCTCGTCATCAAGCAGGGCGTGGTGAACGGTGAGCAGAGTGTGGCCAAGGCTTCGGACACCGACACCTGGCTGGAGCTGATGGAAGGCGAATGCTTTCCGCTCGGGGCCTTGTTGGCCAACCGTCCGGTGGCGAGTGTCTATCGCGCGGGCAGCGATATCTTCTGCTACGAACTGCCGGCGGACGATTTTCGCCAACTGATCGGTCTGAGCGCCGCGTTCCGCGATTTCTGCACGCGCCGTATCGCCAACCTGCTGGAGCATTCCAAGCAGGTCATCCAGGCGCAATACAGCCAGTCAAGCGTCGAACAGCAGTCGCTGGCCAGCCCGCTGTCGACCATTATCCGTCGCGCGCCGGTGACCTGCTCGCCTGACACCACCGTGCGCCAGGCGCTGGAGGTGATGCGCGACCAGCGCATCGGTTCCATGGTGGCGGCCGACGAGGAAGGCCGCCCGCTCGGCATCATGACGCTGCACGATGTGCTCGACCGCATCGCCATCCCGCAGATCGACCTTGACCAGCCGGTCGTGGAGATCATGAGCATGCAACTGTCCTATCTGCCGCCGCAGGCGATGGCGCACGAGGCGGCGCTGATGATGGCCAAGCACGGTTTCCGCCATGTGCTGGTGGTCGAGAACGAGAAGCTGGTCGGGCTGGTGTCGGAGAAAGACCTGTTCGCGCTGCAGCGCGTCGGCCTGCGCCAGATCGGATCGGCCATCCGCCATGCGGACACGCCGCAGGTGCTGCTGCAATGTGCCACCGACATCCGCAAGATGGCGCACAACATGATGGCGCAAGGGGTGGCGCCGGAGCAGCTGACCCAGTTCATCTCGGCCTTCAACGACCTGCTCACCGCGCGCGTGGTGGAACTCGAATGCAAGGCCAGCGGCCTGACCGGCACCCCGTTGCACGACGGTTTGTGCTGGATGGCGCTGGGATCGGAAGGCCGTTTCGAGCAGACTCTGAACACCGACCAGGACAACGCCCTCATCTTCGTGGTGCCCGCCGGTATGACGGCCGACCAGGTGCGCGAAAAGCTGCTGCCGGTCGCGCGGCGCATCAACGAGACGCTGGATCTGTGCGGCTTTCCCTTGTGCAAGGGCGAGATCATGGCGAGCAACCCGAAGTGGTGTCTGTCGCTGGAAGAATGGAAGCGCACCTTCAACGGCTGGATCGGTGGCGGTTCGCCGGAGTCCCTGCTCAACGCCTCCATCTTCTTCGATTTCCGTTCGCTCTACGGCGCGGAACATCTGGCCGAAGACCTGCGCGGCTGGCTGGCGCGCGTGGCTGCCGACAACAGCCGTTTCCTGCACATGATGGCGGGCAACGCGCTGCGCAACCGCCCGCCGCTGGGTGTGGTGCGCGACTTCGTGCTGGGCAAGGGCAATACGCTCGATCTCAAGATGAACGGCATCACGCCGTTCGTGGATGCGGCGCGCATCTTCGCCCTCGCGGCGAGCGTGACGCAGACCAACACCATCCAGCGCCTGCGTCTGAGTGCGGCGAAGATGAGACTGCCCGAGTCTGAGATCGACGCCTGGATCGATGCGCTGCTGTTCATCCAGGTGCTGCGCCTGCGCCATCACGATGAGGTGAGCGAGCAGGGGGCGAGCGACAATGCGCTCGACAACCTGATCGATCCGGAGAAGCTGAACGAGCTGGACCGGCGCATCCTGAAAGAGGCTTTCCGGCAGGCGCGCAAACTGCAGTCGCGGCTGGCGCTGGAGTATCAGCTTTGATGAACATGCTGCAACGCTGGTTCATGCCCAAACCGCGCCTGACCGCGGTGCAGGCGGAACGCCTGGCCGCCTGGCTCGCACTGCCGGAAGTCGGGATGAAGGGCCGTTTCGAGCGCTCGCGCTGCGTGGTCGTGGATGTCGAGACGACCGGGCTGAACCTGATGACCGACACGCTGATCTCCATCGGCGCGGTGGCGGTGGTCGACGGCAAGATCGCGCTGGGCGACAGTTTCTATGTGGTGATGCAGCAGCGCGAAAGCAGCCGCAAGGAGAACATCCTGGTGCACGGGATCACCGGCACGGCGCAACGCGAAGGGGTGGAACCGGTCGAGGCGCTGCTGGCTTTCCTTGAATATGTCGGCAATTCTCCACTGGTCGCCTTCCACGTCACTTTCGACGAGACCATGATTCGCCGTGCGGTGCGGCAATACCTGGGACATGCCCTCAAGCATCCCTGGCTGGATCTGGCATATGTCATGCCTGCCCTGTACCCGCCGCTGGCGTTCAGCCACCGGGTGCTCGATAGCTGGATCGGGTTGTTCAAGATCCGTATCGAGACCAGGCACCATGCGCTGGCCGACGCGCTGGCGACCGCCCAGCTCCTGCAGGTCGCGCAAGCCAAGGCGCGCCAGAAGAAAGACATCACCGACCTCTCCGGTTTGCGCGATCTCGAGCGCGAACAGCGCTGGGTGAACGGCGTAAGCTGAATGTAAGCTCTTTCAAGTAACCTTGACTCCGGTAATACCAAGGGCGTCGGGAGACCCTCCCGGCGGGTTCGATTGTTTTGAAGAAGTGATATCACTTGCCCCGTCCGGCAGTCAAAGCCGGGCAGCAGCCTTCAATCTGATCTCATCAATAATTATTAGTAACTTAGGAGAATGCAATGGACAAAAGCGGCGAGGCCTATTGGAAGGCCACGTTGGGTTTGCTGACCAAGATCCTGGTAGTCTGGTTCGTGGTCTCATTCGGTGCAGGTATCTTGTTTGTCGACCTGTTCAACAAGATTCACATTGGCGGTTATCCGCTGGGCTTCTGGTTCGCCCATCAGGGATCCATGTACATCTTTGTGGCGTTGATCTTCATCTACGCAAAAAAGATGGGCGAGATCGATCGCAAATTTGACGTGCACGAAGACTAAGGGGACGAAATGGATCTGCAAACAACAATCTATCTGGTGGTGGGTGCGAGTTTTGCGCTCTACATCGGCATCGCCTTCTGGGCGCGTGCCGGTAGCACCAGCGAATTCTACGTGGCGGGCGGCGGTGTCGGCCCGCGTATCAACGGTATGGCGACTGCTGCGGACTGGATGTCGGCTGCGTCCTTCATCTCCATGGCGGGCCTGATCTCCAACATGGGCTACGGCGGCGGCCTGTTCCTGATGGGCTGGACCGGCGGCTATGTGCTGCTGGCCCTGTTGCTGGCACCGTACTTGCGCAAGTTCGGCAAGTTCACTGTGCCGCAGTTCATCGGCGACCGTTTCTACTCGAAATCGGCTTCCACGGTGGCGGTGGTCTGTCTGCTGACGGCTTCGCTGACCTATGTGATCGGCCAGATGACCGGCGTCGGCGTGGCGTTCTCGCGTTTCCTGGGCGTTTCCAGCGAAACCGGTATCTACGTCGGCATGGCCATCGTGTTCATGTACGCCGTGTTCGGTGGCATGAAGGGCATCACCTACACCCAGGTTGCCCAGTACGTCGTGCTGATTTTCGCTTACACCGTTCCGGCAGTCTTCATCTCCATGCACCTGACCGGCAATCCGATCCCGCAACTGGGTCTGGGTTCCAACCTGGTGGGCCAGGACATCTCCCTGCTGCAAAAGCTGGACACCATCGTGGTTGAACTGGGCTTTGGCCAGTACACGACGACGACGGCCGGCAGCACGCTGAACATGTTCGTTTACACCATGTCGCTGATGATCGGTACCGCCGGTCTGCCGCACGTCATCATGAGATTCTTCACGGTGCCGACGGTTGCCGCCGCGCGTTCTTCCGCCGGTTGGGCGCTGGTCTTCATCGCCATCCTTTACACCACGGCTCCGGCAGTGGCGGGTATGGCCAAGTACAACCTGATGTCCACGGTGAACACCGCTGTGGTAACGAACGGTGACCTGTACGCGGCTGACTCCAGTCTGGAAGTTGCAAAACAGCCCGACTGGATGAATCGTTGGGCGAAGACCGGTCTGCTGAAGTTCGAAGACAAGAACGGCGACGGTCGTATCCAGTACTACAACGACAAGACCAAGAATCCTGACGTTATCGCCAAGGCTGAAGCTGCAGGCTGGAAGGGCAACGAGCTGACGGTGAACGCCGACATTATCGTGCTGGCCAATCCGGAAATCGCCTTGCTGCCCAACTGGGTGATCGCCCTGGTGGCTGCCGGTGGTCTGGCTGCCGCGTTGTCTACCGCTGCCGGTCTGTTGCTGGCCATCTCTTCCGCCATCTCGCATGATCTGGTGAAGGGCGTGTTCAAGCCGAACATCAGCGAAAAGGGTGAACTGATGGCGGGCAAGATCGCCATGGCAGTCTCTATCGTGATTGCGGGTTACCTCGGCCTGAATCCTCCGGGATTCGCGGCAGGAACGGTGGCTCTGGCCTTCGGTATTGCGGCAAGCTCCCTGTTCCCGGCCATCATGATGGGTATCTTCAGCAAGAAGATGAACAAGGAAGGTGCCATCGCCGGTATGTTGTCCGGTCTGTTCATCACTCTGTTCTACGTGTTCGCGCACAAGGGTATCTTCTTCATCAAGGGTACCGAGTTCCTGGACCTGATCGGCGGCCCGAATCCGTTCTTCGGCATCACGCCGGAAGCGTTCGGCGCGATTGGTGCACTGGTCAACTTCGGTGTCGCTTTCCTGGTGGACAAGTTCACCAAAGAGCCGCCGGAGCACATCCAGCACCTGGTGGAAGCAGTCCGTACCCCGCGCGGTGCCAAAGCGGTGGACGGCAGTCACGCTTAAAGCAGTCTGATTTAGCTGTAACATTGACCCCGCCGTGTTCCGGCGGGGTTTTTTCTTGGAGCGACTATGGTTTTTGATATCAGCGTGGCGATCACCTGGATTCTGTTCATCTCACTATTTCCCATGGCTTTCATCTGGCTGCGTCGTGCCTGGCGCATCGCGGTGAAAAGGGATTTCTCGGAAGTGGCGCTCAAGCGCGGCCTACCGCCGCAGGAGCCGAAAAAATATGCGCCCTATGCCGCGGCCATCAACCTGCTGGCGGGCGTGGTGGTGGTTTCCGTGATCTTCGGGGTACTCACAGCCTCCTACGATTACGCGACATGGAGTGCCATGGCGGGCGTCACCATCTGGCTCAAGCTCATCGCCGACTTCATCCTGAGCCGGCACGCGCATCCCTTCAAGTTCGGGAAAAAGGCCGACTGAGTGGCGGTAACGTCCAGATCACTTCAACTGCATGTCCGGCCCTTGCCTGTCTGGTGATGAAGTTCTGATACGCCGTTCTGTATCGTTCAGGCCCCGCCTTCCGCGCGGGGTTTTTTTATTTATAGTGTTACCCGATCAGGCCTTTACCGCAGCCACGGCGAAAGGTGCAGTCGCCATGAAGTTGCAACATTCGAGTTTCAATATGTGCAGAATGGCAGCCATGGGGGCGATGGAAACGGAAACAGTATGAATTTTTTCTTGCACCGAGGGCATTCACATAAGAAAATGGGGCACCGCGCGTCAGAGCCGTGCGGGATCAGAGCAGTAAACAGAGAGTTTGGGGTGGGAGTGTTGTAGCAGACAGCCGGTCCACCCTGTTTTTTCCGGCGTTTCGCGCCGGATATCGAGACCGCCTCCGTGCATCGCAAGACCGTAGCGTCCATGGCGATCCATAAACCATCTACAGAATATTAAAGGGACTGCCCGATGTCCGAGTCTTTCTTTCTTTCACCGAATCTGGCCTGGCCGCTCGCGCTGATCCTTGCCTGGGTCGCGGGTGAATTCGGTCATCGCCGGACGGGGCTGCCGCGCATCAGCATCTACGGCCTGGTGGGATTCGTGCTGGCGAATCTGCAGAGCGGCCTGTTGCCGAGTTCGGACAGCATCGTGCTGCTGGCGAACATCGCTTTCGGTCTGATCCTGTTCGAACTGGGTTACCGCATCAATCTGCGCTGGCTGCGCAGCAACCCCTGGCTGGGCGTCACCAGCCTGACCGAGGCGTTGCTCACCTTCATCGCCGTGTTCTATGTCGCGCAGGCGTTCGGCGTCGAGATCATCCCGTCGCTGCTGCTGGCTTCACTCGCCATGGCGACCTCGCCGGCGGCCATACTGCGCGTTGTGAACGAAGAACACAGCTCGGGCCAGGTCACCGAGCGCATCCTGCACCTGTCAGCGTTCAACTGCGTGCTGGCGGTCTTCACGTTCAAGGTCGTGGTGGGCTTGTGGGTGTTCCATACCACCGGCGACATCCTGCACGCGCTGTGGAACAGCCTGGTCTTCCTGATGTTCTCCGCCTTGCTTGGCGGTCTCTTCGGAATTGCCGTTCCCGCCCTGCTGTCCAGACTCAACAACAGCGAGCGCGATGCAACGGTGGTCTTCGCCATCGCCGTGATCGCGCTGGTGGCGCTGACCCATGCGCTCGATTTCTCCCCGGTACTGGCGACGCTGGCGTTCGGGCTGATCGCGCGTCACCGGCGCATCGCGCTGAGCCAGGCTGAAAAGAACTTCGGCACGCTGGGCAATCTGCTGACCGTGTTGCTGTTCGTGTTCATGTCCAGCACGCTGGAGTGGTCCATGGTCATGGCTGGTGCAGGGCTCGCGCTGGTGCTGGTGATCGTCCGCTTCGCGGTGAAGACGCTGGCGGTCGCCGCTTTCTCGCATGTCGGCGGCATCACCTGGAGAAAGGGAGTGCTGACCGGGGTGGCACTCACGCCTCTGTCGGCTTTCGTCATTCTGTTGCTGGAACAGACCCGCCATCTGGGGATAGGTCTGATCGAGGAATTGACCGCGCTGGCCGCCATCACTCTGATATTGGAAGTGGTCGGCCCCATCGTCACCCATTGGGCGCTGGTGCTGGCCAAAGAAGTCCCCGATTCGGACAGGAGCTGAGTATGCCGCTGGAACCTTTCAAATCCTCCGCATCGCTCACCATGGGTGTCGAACTGGAGCTCCAGCTCGTCAATCTCAGCGATCTCGACCTTACCGCCGCCAGTCCGGACATGCTGCATCTTCTGCGCAGGGCGGAGTTCCCCGGCAATGTCACGCCGGAGGTGACCGAGAGCATGATCGAGATCAATACCGATGTGCATACCAGCCACACGGGGATGCTGGCGCAGTTGAAGCTCATACGCGACAGGCTGTTGCGCGCGGGCGACACACTCAACGTCGGCATCTGCGGCGGCGGCACCCATCCGTTCCAGCACTGGGCGGACCGCAAGATATTCGCCAAGCCGCGTTTCCGCGAGGTATCGGCGATCTACGGTTACCTCATCAAGCAGTTCACCGTGTTCGGTCAGCACATCCACATCGGTTGCAGCTCGGGCGACGAGGCATTGTTCCTGCTGCATGCGCTCAACCGTTACATCCCGCATTTCATCGCGCTGTCCGCATCGTCGCCGTATTTTCAGGGCGTCGATACGCTGTTCAACTCGGCGCGCCTGAATTCGGTGTTCGCTTTTCCGCTGAGCGGGCGCGCACCTTTTCTGCTGCGCTGGGAGGAGTTCGAACGCGGCTATTTCGCCAAGATGGAACACACCGGCATCGTCGGGAGCATGAAGGACTTCTACTGGGACATCCGCCCCAAGCCCGAATACGGCACCATCGAGTTGCGCGTGTGCGACACGCCGCTGACTGTGGAGAGGGCGGCGGCGCTGTCCGCCTATCTGCAGGCTCTGTGCCGCTATCTGCTGGAGCGCAACGAACCCGAACCGGCGGAAGACGATTATCTGGTGTACAACTACAACCGTTTCCAGGCATGCCGCTTCGGTCTGGACGGGACGCTGGTGCATCCGAAGTCGCACGAGACTCTGTCACTGCGTGAAGACATTCTGACCACGCTGCGCCATCTTGAGCCGCATGCGGCAGCGCTCGGCAGCCAGGATGCACTGGAGCATCTGTATCCGGTGATATACGAGGGCAGCGATGCCAGTTTCCTGCGCAGACGATATGCCGAGAGCGGCAGTCTGGAAGGCATGGTCGATGCGGCGCTGGAGCGGTTCCGCGCGCCGGCGCGGTAAAGATCGCGGCACCGGCTTTTCCGCAACAAGCGCTATCAGTGCATTGCAGTGCAAGTGGACAGTCAACAGCGAGGAGAGAGGACAATGATGAAATGCCTATTCCCGGTAGCAGGCTACGGTACGCGTTTTCTGCCCGCGACCAAGGCGCAGCCCAAGGAGATGCTGCCCATACTCACCAAGCCGCTTATCCAGTATGGCGTCGAAGAGGCGCTTGAAGCGGGCATGAAGAACATCGCCTTCGTCACCGGACGCGGCAAGCGCGCCATCGAGGACCATTTCGACATCACTTATGAGCTGGAAGACCAGATCAGCGGCACCAGCAAGGAAGGCCAGCTGGATTCCATCCGCGGACTGATCGACCAATGCACCTTCTCCTACACGCGCCAGAACCACATGCGCGGGCTGGGCGATGCGATCCTGACCGGCGAGACGCTGATCGGCAACCAGACCTTCGGTGTGATCCTGGCCGACGACCTGTGTGTCGGCAAGCCCGACGGCGTGATGGCACAGATGGTGCGCGTGTATGAGAAATACCGTTGCAGCGTCGTCGCCGTGGAAGAAGTGCCGCATGACGAAGTGGACAGATACGGCATCGTCAGTGGCGCGGAGATGGACGCGCGGCATGTCCGCGTCGAACGCATGGTGGAAAAACCCGCCCCGCAGGATGCGCCTTCCGATCTGGCCGTCATCGGGCGTTATATCCTGACGCCGGACATCTTCGATATCCTGCGAGACACGGCACCCGGCAGGAACGGCGAAGTGCAGCTCACCGATGCGCTGCAGACCCAGGCGAAGAACGGCAAGGTGGTTGCCTATCGTTTCACAGGACAACGTTTCGATTGCGGCAGCGTGGAAGGCTTCGTGGCGGCCACCAATTATTTTTTCAACCGATGATGGCAGGGAAGCCCGTCCCGGCCTGATTCAACGCACGCGGCATCGAGATCCCGTATCCGCATCTGACGGTCTATGCCGGGCAGGACAAGCAGGGCGGGGCACCCGAATTCAGGTTGCTTGCGCGGCGTGACAAGCCGCAAGTTTCCTGATTCCGTGACGCGCCTTTTCGATGCCGCGCTTCGAAGGCAACGGTTCACCGCGCTTGTATTGGTTCGCGTTGCGGTGGCATACTCGGGCTGCCGGGGGAAATAAGCTGGGCCGAGCGCCAACACCCAGCGCGTCAGTTTTCAAATCGTCACAGTCCCCGTTCATGTGTGCATGAACGAAGCGGGACTCCGTACACACCAACCAACCGGGATGGGCCGATGAAACTCTCGCTACGCTTCGTTCTTCCCCTTCTGCTGGTGCTGGCCGGCATCGCCTATGGCATCGCACCGCTGGTTGACCAATTGACCCTGC
The DNA here is from genome assembly GCA_003445795.1 of Gallionellaceae bacterium. GTDB lineage: Bacteria > Pseudomonadota > Gammaproteobacteria > Burkholderiales > Gallionellaceae > Sideroxyarcus. The sequence goes on along the minus strand of DMCN01000002.1, from coordinate 16,321 downwards.
GCTGGTTCGTGAAGGATATCGACATGCGCTCCGTGCTGATCGCCAATACCATTCAGGAATCCCTGCTGGAACAATTGGAGGCAGGCAAGCGAGCCAAGACTGTAGGCTTCTTCAATAGGATCACGAAGGACGAACGGTTATACGGCATAGGTTACTGTGCCACTCCGGCGGGGACTGTGTTGGCCAGCCGCTCGCTCCCCGAGCAGATACATTGTCACGATCTCGAAAGCTGGATGGGGCCGGGCCAGCATCTGTTGCAGACCGCGACCGGGCCGCTGCACGTGACAGTGAAGCCGATGGAGAGTGAAGCTGCGCCTGCGGGACGCCTGGTGCTGGTGCACGACATGAGTTTTGTCGAGCGCCGCAGCGAGGAGACCAAGCTCTACGTTTTCTATTTCTTCATGGGATTGGCGCTGGTCATCTCGCTGATCACGGTGGTCATCGCGCAGCTCTCGTGGCGCGGCTGGATGTCCGGCATGCAGGCGCTGCTGCGCGGTGAAGGTTTGCTGCGGCAACCGGGCGCGGGCGTGCAGCCCAGACTGTCCGAATTCAAACCGATCGCGCGCGACTTGCAACGGCTGATCCATGAACTCGAATCCGATGCGCGCGCGCGCGACGAGGACCAGATCACCTGGTCGCCGGAGTCGCTGCGCGCCATCCTGCACGGCGAGCTGCGCGGCGAGGATGTGATCGTCGTGTCCAACCGCGAACCCTACATCCACCAGCGCCGCGGCGACCGCATCGAGGTGCAGCAACCGGCCAGCGGCCTGGTTACCGCGCTGGAACCGATCATGCGCGCCTGCTCGGGCACCTGGATCGCGCACGGCAGCGGTTCGGCGGACCGCGAGGTGGTCGACAAGGATGATCGTGTCGCGGTGCCGCCGGACCATCCCGCCTACCAGATACGCCGCGTCTGGCTGACACCGGAAGAGGAGGCCGGTTATTACTACGGTTTCGCCAACGAGGGTATGTGGCCACTCTGCCATATCGCACACGTGCGGCCGACCTTCCGTTCCAGCGACTGGGCGCAGTACGTGGCGGTGAACCACAAGTTCGCCCAAGCGGTGGTGAGCGAGTCAAAGACGAAGAACCCCATCGTGCTGGTGCAGGACTACCATTTCGCGCTGTTGCCGAAGATGATCCGCGAAGAACTGCCCGACGCCATCATCATCACTTTCTGGCACATCCCCTGGCCCAACCCGGAATCGTTCGCCATCTGTCCGTGGCGCGACGAAGTGCTCGCCGGGATGCTGGGCAGCAGCATCCTCGGTTTCCATACCCAGTTCCACTGCAACAACTTCGTCGACACGGTGGACCGCTTCCTTGAGGCGCGCGTCGACCGCGAGTCCTTCACCGTCTCCTTTGGCGGCAAGACCACCGCGGTGCGGCGCTACCCGATCTCCATCGCCTGGCCGCCCGAGCCCGAGATGGTGGCCAAGCCCATCGCCGATTGCCGCAGTGACATCCGCAGCAAGAACGGTCTTCCGCCGGAGCACAAGCTCGGTGTCGGTGTCGACCGCCTCGACTACACCAAGGGCATCGTCGAACGTTTCCATGCCATCGAGCGCCTGCTGGAACTGCATCCGGAATGGATAGGGCGCTTCTCCTTCGTCCAGGTCGCCGCCCCGACACGCACGGGTATCGACGAATACCGGCACCACGAGGTGCAGGTGCGCGAACTGGCTGCGCGCATCAACGCTCGCTTCGCGCAGAGCGGTCCGCCGCCCATCGTGCTCAAGGTCGAGCATCACGAGTCGCGCGATGTCTACGAATACTTCCGCGCCTCCGACCTGTGCTTCGTCAGCAGCCTGCACGACGGCATGAACCTGGTGGCCAAGGAGTTCGTCGCGGCACGCGACGACGAGCGCGGCGTGCTCATCCTGTCGCAATTCACCGGCGCTGCACGCGAACTGCCGGAGGCGCTGATCGTCAATCCCTATGATGCCGACCAGTGCGCGACGGCGTTGAATATGGCCCTGGTGATGCCGGCCGAAGAACAGCGCGACCGCATGCGCCTGATGCGAGGTCTGGTGGCGGAGTTCAATGTGTTCCGCTGGGCCGGCCGCATGCTGCTGCATGCGGCGGCGATGCGTCGCCGCAGCAGGTTGGGCGAGAAGAACGGCAGGGGGGGGTGAGCATGCAGGCATTGTCGCCGCCGACCGCCAGTCTCGAATGGGCGTACTTCCTCGATGTCGACGGTACCCTGATCGATATCGCCGAGACGCCGGATGCGGTCATCGTCGATGCGGCGCTGCTCGACCTGATCGCGCGCCTGTACCGGCTAAGCGGCGGCGCGATGGCGCTGGTCAGCGGCCGCGCGATCTCCGATCTGGAGAAACTGCTGAGCGCGCTGCACTTGCCGCTAGCAGGCCAGCACGGTCTCGAACGGCGCGATGCGGCCGGACGGCTGTGGATGCATGCGGCGCCGCCGGCGGCCAAATGCACCATCAAGGAAGCGTTGGCTCCGGTGTTGGCTCAGCACTCGGATCTGCTGCTTGAGGACAAGGGACTGACGCTGGCGCTGCATTACCGCCAGGCGCCGCAACTGGCCTATTACGTACAGCGCTTGATGAACCAGTTGGCGCGTGAGGCCGACGCCGGACTCGAGGTGCAGCAAGGGAAATGCGTCGCCGAGATAAAACCTTCCGGTATCGACAAGGGTACGGCGGTGGCGGAGTATCTGGCCGAGGCGCCCTTCACGGGACGGCGCGCTGTGTTTATCGGCGATGATCTCAACGACGAGCACGGTTTTGCCGAAGTGAACCGGCTCGACGGCATTTCCATCAAGGTAGGCAAGGGCCCCAGTTGCGCCCGCTATCGCCTGCCCGATGTGGCAGCGGTCAGGCGCTGGCTGGGCGATGCACTGAGAGGAGAATAATGAACAATCTGGACCAAGCTTTGATCGGCAACTGCACCATCGGCGCGCTGGTCGATGCGCGCGCGACCATCACCTGGGGCTGCTTTCCGCGCTTCGATGGCGACCCGGTGTTCTGCTCCCTGCTCAGGGATACCGACGATTACGGATTCTATGCCATCGAACTCGCGGATTGCGAACGCACCGAGCAATACTATCTGGAAAATACCGCGATTCTGCTGACGCGTCTTTACGACAGCCATGGCGGCGCTATCGAGATCACGGATTTTGCGCCGCGCTTTGGTCAGTACGGCCGCATGTTCCGCCCCATGATGCTGGTGCGCCGCATCCGGCGACTCACGGGCAGTCCGCGCATCACCCTGCGTCTGCGCCCCGCCTGCGAGAACGGGGCGGGGCGGCCCGAGATCACCTGGGGCAGCAATCACATCCGCTACGTGGCGCCCACGCTCACGCTCCGGTTGACCACCGATGCCTCGCTGACCGCATTGCTGCAGGAGACGCCGTTCTTCCTGGAGGATACGGTCACGCTGCTGCTCGGTGCCGATGAGACCGTGCACGAAGGCGCCGGTGAGGTCGGTCGCCGCTTCCTCGAAGAGACCGTCCAGTACTGGCACGAATGGGTGCGCTTCCTCGGCATCCCCTACGAGTGGCAGGAGGCGGTGATCCGCGCCGCGATCACGCTCAAGCTGAACGCCTACGATGACACCGGCGCCATCGTCGCCGCCATGACCAGTTCAATACCCGAGTCGGCGGGGAGCGGGCGCAACTGGGATTACCGCTATTGCTGGCTGCGCGACGGCTACTTCGTGGTCAATGCACTGAACCGCATGGGTGCCACGCGCACCATGGAGCGCTATCTCAGCTACATCGTCAACATCGCCGCCAACTCCGGCGGCGAACCGCTGCAGCCGGTCTACGGCATCGACGGCAGGGCAGAACTGGAAGAACGCGTGGCGCCCGAGTTGGCCGGGTATCGCGGCATGGGGCCGGTGCGCATCGGCAATCAGGCCTACCGTCAGGTGCAGCACGACGTCTACGGTTCGGCCATCCTCGCCGCCACCCATATCTTCTTCGACCGGCGTCTCACCCGGCGCGGCGACGAGGCCTTGTTCCACCGCCTTGAGCTGCTGGGCGAGCAGGCCGTGCGTTGCTATGACCAACCGGATGCCGGTTTGTGGGAGCTGCGCGGCAGCGCGCGCGTACATACCTTCTCCGCCGTGATGTGCTGGGCGGCCTGCAATCGTCTGGGGCTGATCGGCGAGCGGCTCGGATTGTCCGAACGCGCCGCGTACTGGCACGAACAGGCGCGGCTGATCCATCAGACCATCAGCCAGCGTGCATGGAACAAGCAACGCGGGGCTTTCGTCTCCACCTTCGACGGGGAGGCGATGGATGCCAGTCTGCTGTTGCTTGCTGAAGTGGGTTTCCTCGACGCCGCCGATCCGCGTTTTGCCGCCACGGTCGAAGCGGTGGAAAAAGACCTGCGTCGCGGCGACTTCATCTTCCGCTACATCGAGAAGGACGATTTCGGCGAGCCCGCGAACGCATTCCTCGTCTGCACCTTCTGGTATGTCAACGCGTTGGCCGCGCTGGAGCGGCGCGAGGAGGCGCGCGAGCTGTTCGAGAAGTTGCTGGCCCGCCGCAACCGCCACGGTCTGCTGGCCGAGCATATCGATCCCGACACCGGAGAGCAGTGGGGCAACTTCGTGCAGACTTACAGCATGGTGGGTTTAATCAATGCCGCGATACGGTTATCGGTACGCTGGGATCAGGCTTTTTAGAGACTGCGGGATACAAACATGGAACTGCATCAATTTTTTCTCTTCCTCGCCATCATCCTGATTGCCGCGCGGCTGCTGTCGGAGACGGCGGCGCGCTTCGGCATTCCCTCGGTGATCGGCGAGCTGGTGGCCGGTCTGCTGATCGGCCCTTCGCTGCTGGGCTGGGTGTCGCCCGACACCACCATGAAGCTGCTGGCCGAGATCGGCATCATCCTGCTGCTGTTCGAGGTGGGCATGGATACCAACCTGAGCCGTCTGGCACGCTCAGGCGGCAAGCCCTACATCGTCGCGCTGGTCGGGTTCGCACTGCCGTTCGCGCTGGGCTACGCCATCAGCGCCTGGGTGTTCGGCCTGCCCGAATTGACCGCGCTGTTCATCGGCGGCACGCTCACCGCCACCAGCATCGGCATCACCGTGCGCGTGCTGGACGATCTCGGCAAGCGCCAATCGGACGAGGCGCAGATCGTGATTGGTGCCGCGGTACTGGACGACATTCTCGGCGTGCTGGCGCTGGCTTTCCTGTACCAATTTGCGGTGGAACATGAGGTGTCGGTCAGGGCGGTGAGCGAGGTCGGCCTGTATATTCTGTTGTTCATGCTGCTCGCCCCGTTCGTGGCAAAACTGGCCGCGATGATCATCGACCGGTTAGACCAGCACGCGGCCACACCTGGGCTGCTGCTGACCATGGTGCTGTCATTGATCCTGCTGTTCTCCTGGCTGGCGCATGCGGTCGGAGCACCCGAGATCATGGGCGGCTTCGCGGCCGGGCTGGCGTTCGGTCAGCATTTTGGCTTCCGGTTCCCGTTGGGGAAGGCCGTGCTCAATCTCAAACCCAGTCCGAAACTGGCGCACCGTTTGGAAGAACAGATGCGACCGCTGATCCACACCTTCTCGCCGCTGTTCTTCGTGATGGTCGGTGTCTCGCTGAATCTGAGCGATGTGAACTGGGGATCCGGGTTCGTCTGGATGCTGGCAGGATCGTTGCTGCTGGCCGCTTTTGCGGGCAAGTTCGCTTCCGGCTTCTGCATCCGCGAACCTCGCCGAAACCAGATCGCCATCGGTCTTTCCATGGTGCCGCGCGGCGAGGTAGGGCTGATCTTTGCCCAGTTGGGCTTCAGCCAGGGCATCCTCAACGGCGAGCTGTATGCCGCGATGCTCATCGTCATCGCACTCACCACCATATCGCCGCCGTTCCTGCTCAAGTGGTTCTACGGCAGGAACGCCGCTTAAGCTCCGCCGTAAAAAGAGGGTTTGCTCAGCGGATCCTCGGATAGCGAAGGTGTCGGCGGCGGGCGGCGCGGGAAGCGCACGCTGATCAGCGTGCCTTTGCCGCCGCTGCCAGCGTCCAGTCTGAGCGTGGCATGGTGGCGTTTGGCGACTTCGGCCACGATGGCGAGGCCGAGTCCGCTGCCGCTCTGGCCGGTACCGAGCACGCGGTAGAAGCGTTCGAACACGCGTTCGCGGTGCTGCGGGTCGATGCCGGGGCCGTTGTCTTCCACGCTCACTACGCTGCCCTGAGCCGTGGTGTCGACGCTGACAGTGATGTGCCCGCCGGCGGGCGTATAGCGGATGGCGTTGTCGATCAGGTTGTTGAGCATCTCGATCAGGCTGTTCGCATCGCCCAGTATCTCTTCCGCAGCGACGGCGCCGTCGAAGCCGAGATCGATGTTCTTCTCCAATGCCGCGGTGATCCAGCCAGCCGTGCATTCCTGCGCCAGCTGATTGAGTTTCAGCGGCACGAAGTTCTCGCTGTCCTGGCCGCCGGGCTCGTTGCGTGCCAGCGCCATCAACTGGGTGACCAGACGGATAGCGTGGCGTGTGCTGGTGAGGATATGCTCGAGCGCCTGTTGTTTCTGCTCCGGATCTTCGGTGCGCAAGGCGAGTTCTGACTGGGTCTTCAGACCCGCGATCGGGGTGCGCAACTGGTGCGCGGCATCGGCGACGAAACGCTTCTGTGCCTGCATCGCCAGTTGCAGACGATCGAGCAGGTTGTTCACCGCGTCGATCAGCGGGCGTACCTCTTCCGGCGCAACACTGCCGTCCAGCTGGCCGAGGTCGTCGCGCCTGCGGTCCGAGACCTCCCGGCGCAGCTTTTCCAGCGGGGCCAGGCCCTGTTTCAGCGCGTACCACACGGCGGCCACCGCGATCAGGATCAGCAGCAGTTGCGGGATGACGATGTTGGCGAGGATGCCGCGTATCAGAGCCTGCCGCTGCTGGATGGTCTCCGACATATGCAGCTGGTACAGCTTCTTGCTGTCGGGGTTGTAAAAGACCAGGCTGATGTTGCGGGTCTTTTCGCCGTCGCGCTCACTGTTGCTGAACAGGGGGTTGATCTTGCCGCCGCGATGGGAGATCGGTCGTCCGAGGTTGGCGTTGCCGGCGAGCTTCTTGCCGTCGCGGTCGCTGACGGTATAGAACACTTTGTCCGGCGCGGTGGGGGAGGTGCCGTCGGGGAGTTGCAGGTCGATGTCCAGACGTTCCCTGCCGCCGCCCAGCCTGAGCTGTTCACCCACCGCCTGCGCGCGCTGCAACAGCACCTGATCGTAAGGTTTGTTGGCGTAGTTCAGCGTGGCGACATAACCGGCGATGGTACTGAACAGCCACAACACGAACAACGGGGTCAGCAGCCAGTTGATGAGGTGGACGCGCAGCGACAAGGCGCTGACGCCCGGTTCGGCGGGGCTAGCCATGCGTTGTGGAGACCTTGTCGATGATGTAGCCCAGCCCGCGGATGGTGCGGATGGTCACGCCGGCCGGCTCGATCTTCTTGCGCAGGCGGTGGATGTAGACTTCGATAGCGTTGCTGCTGGCTTCTTCCGAATAGCTGTACAGGCGTTCAAGCAATTGTTCCTTGCTGATGACCCAGCCGATGCGCGACATCAGTGCTTCCAGCACGCTGAGTTCGCGCGTGGTGAGATCCAGCGTCTCGCCGTTGATCATCGCGCGCCGCCCGACGCTGTCGAACGCCAGCGTCCCGCAGTTGTACACCGGATTCACGCCGCATTGCCCGCGCCGGATCAGCGCGCGAACGCGCGCTTCCAGTTCCGGCAGACTGAACGGTTTGATCATGTAATCGTCCGCGCCGAGGTCGAGTCCCTTGACGCGGTCTTCTTCGGCATCGCGCGCGGTAAGAATGATCACCGGTACCTGGCGGTTCTTCTCGCGCAGGCCTTTTAGCACACTGAAACCATCGACTTTGGGCAGCCCCAGATCAAGGATGACCAGGTCGAACGGCTGTTCGCCGCTGAGAATGGTGTTGGCCGCCTGTCCGTCCTTGACGCAATCGACCGCATAGCCCGACTGGCGCATGGATCGGCATAGTCCGTCGGAAAGGACTTCATCGTCTTCGGCGATCAGGATGCGCATGGCTTTGTAAGTTGTCTGTAAGGAAGGCGCATTATGTTTCGATTCTGGGACGGATGGGTAGGGGAGTATCACACCCGTCTCTCGTGGGGCTATTCTAAGTGGATGGCGTGAATTGTCCAAGCCGCAGACCAGCTGGATCCGGTAAGTGGCCTTGCGTTTCCGTCGTTACGGGTCGCCCGTCTTGTAATTGGTGTAAGGGATCACCTTTTTATCTTAGGGGGAAACATGCAACTTACTGCGAAACACAAGGAGTACTGGCAGAGGAATCTCCGCGTGACCGGGATACTGCTGGCGCTCTGGTTCATCGTCACGTTCGTCATCGGTTACTTCGCGCGCGATCTTCAATCCATCACCATCCTCGGCTTCCCGTTCCCGTTCTATATGGGCGCGCAGGGGTCGCTGATCATCTATGTGCTGATCATCTGGTATTACGCCCGTGCCATGGGCAAACTGGATCGTGAGTACGGCGTTCATGAGGGAGACGAATAATGGCTACCCAATCACAAGCACAGTTCTTTTCATCGCTGAAGCGTTACTACTCCTTCTATACCGGGGGCTTCGTCGCTTTCGTGATCCTGGTCGCCATCCTGGAACAGATGGGCGTGCCGAACAAGATCCTCGGCTACATCTTCCTGGCTGCGACCGTTCTGCTGTATGCAGGTATCGGCGTGATGTCGCGCACCGCGGACGTNNCCTTCATCGGTATGGCCGGTACCCTGTACTTGTCCGGCTATGACGGCCTCGCCTTCGTGCTGGGTTGGACCGGCGGTTACTGCCTGGTGGCGCTGCTGCTGGCACCGTACCTGCGCAAGTTCGGCCAGTTCACCATTCCCGACTTCCTCGGTGCGCGTTACGGCGGCAACATCCCCCGTTCCATCGGCGTGTTCGCCGCGATCCTGTGCTCCTTCACTTATGTGATCGCGCAGATCTACGGCGTGGGCCTGATCACCAGCCGTTTCACCGGTCTGGAGTTCGGTATCGGTGTGTTCGCCGGTCTGGGCGGTATCCTGGTGTGTTCTTTCCTCGGCGGTATGCGTGCGGTTACGTGGACCCAGGTCGCGCAGTACATCATCCTGATCGTGGCTTACATGATCCCCGTGGTGTGGCTGTCGGTTAAACACACCGGCAACCCGGTGCCGCAGATCGCCTACGGTTATGTGCTGGAGAAGGTCACTGCACGCGAAGTCGTGCTGAACGACCCGACCACACCGGATGGCGCCAAGGAAGCCGAAGTGCGTGCGATCTTCAAGCAGCGTCAGGAAACTGCCGAAGGCAAGTTGAAGGCACTGGCAGACGGCGGCGCGACCTATCTGGCAGAAGAGAAGGCCAAGCTTGAAAAAGCTGCCGCCGATCTGAAGGCCAAGAAGGATGCAGATGCGGCAGCCGTGGCTGCAGCCGACAAGGCCGTGGCTGATTACCCGGTGGATGCTGCAGCAGCCACTGCTGCCTGGAAGAAGGCCGCAGCAGCAGCCAAGGCAAAGACGGGTGCAATCGCCTCGCACGCCGAGCCGTTCGCCGGTCCGGATGAGGCAACACGCGACAAGAAGCGCAAGAACTTCCTCGCACTGGTGCTGTGCCTGATGGTGGGTACGGCCGCGTTGCCGCACATCCTCATGCGCTACTACACCACGCCTTCCGTGAGCGAGGCGCGCAAATCGGTGTTCTGGTCGCTGTTCTTCATCTTCCTGCTCTACTTCACCGCGCCTGCGCTGGCGGTGCTGGCCAAGTTCGACGTTTACACCTTGCTGGTCGGATCGAGCTTCTCCGAGCTGCCAAGCTGGGTCTCGGCATGGGCGGCGGTAGACAAGTCGCTGATGAGCGTGGCCGACATCAACAAGGACGGCATCGTGCAACTTGCTGAAGTGACCATCGGCGGCGATCTGATCGTGCTGGCGACGCCCGAGATCGCGGGGCTGCCGTATGTGATCTCCGGTCTGGTGGCTGCGGGCGGTCTGGCTGCAGCGCTGTCCACTGCCGACGGTCTGCTGCTGACCATCGCCAATGCGCTGTCGCACGACGTCTACTACAAGATGATCAACCCGCATGCCGCGACGACTCGTCGTCTGGCCATCTCCAAGGGTCTGTTGCTGGTAGTGGCCGTGTTCGCCGCCTACGTGACATCGCTGAAACCGGGTGACATCCTGTTCCTGGTCGGTGCGGCGTTCTCGCTGGCTGCTTCCGCATTCTTCCCGGCGCTGGCGCTGGGCGTGTTCTGGAAGCGTGCCAACAAGTGGGGCGCGATCCTCGGCATGTCGGCCGGTCTGGGTACCTGCATGTATTACATGTACATGACCTATCCGTTCTTCGGAGTGAATGCTCCGTTGTGGTGGGACATCAACCCGATCTCTGCCGGTATCTTCGGCATGCCCGTGGGTATCATCGGCGTGATCGTGGGTAGCCTGCTGACCACGGCTCCGTCGAAAGAGATACAGGAACTGGTCGACCATGTTCGTTACCCGAACCTGGAAGGCGATATCGACACCAAGGCTGCATAAGCTGAAGTCGTCGTAGTAAGTCAAAGAGGCCTGCGCAAGCAGGCCTCTTTGTTTTGGGGCGGAGAAAAGAGAGTGTGTGTGTAGCCGGTTGCGGCTGCGGACTCAGACCGCCAGATCGGCCACCATATAAGCCAGATCGGAACGGCCGGTATCCTGGATCAGGTGGCGGGTCATGATCGGGTCGAAGCGGTGCAGGTACTTGATCACCTCGGTCACGCGCTCGGGGTCGTTGAGGTGGTGATGGGCCATGCCCAGCGCGTACCAGGCGTGCGGGTTCATGGGTTGCAGGTTTGCCGCCTCATGCAAGGCCTTGGCAGCTTCGGCGTGCCGGCCGAGTCTGGCATGACAGATGCCGAGGCCGTACCAGGCGCGGTCGAATTTGGGGTTCAGCCGGGTGGCAGCCTCGAAGGATCTGATCGCTTCGTCCAGTTCGCCCTGTTTGTCGCATGCGAAGCCGAGATTGAAGAGTATCTCGGCATTGACCGGATCGCTGTTCAGCACCTCGCGGAAATGTTTCGCGGCGTGCCCGAAATCGTTGCGCTTGGCGTAGATGAAAGCCATGGCGATGGAGGCACGGGCGTATTCGGGCGCGGCGGCCAGCGTCAGCCGGTATTCGTCCAGTGCCGCGTCTTCCTTGTTCATGAATTGATAGAACTGCGCGCGCAGAAGATGTCGCCATTTTTCGTAATTCATTGCAGTGATCCGTTGATGAAAGCAGGCGACATTCTGCGCATTGGTCACCGTAGCCGCAAGCATTATCGCCGCGAGGTGATAAAATCCGGACCTGTCCAATCCAATCAGAAGATCATGTCCTCTCCCGAACTGTTCATCGTCAGCGTACTGAAAGCACTGGTCGAGGTCGCCGCCCTGGCATTGCTCGCCCAAGGCCTGATCGGTTTCCTGTCCGGCAAGGCAAAAGACAACAACTTCGTCTATCGCCTGTTCCAGGTGATCACCGGTCCCATCTACAAGGCCGTGCGCAAGATCACGCCCAAGTTCATCGCCGAACAGCATATCGGGCTGGTCAGTTTCTTCGTGTTGTTCTGGATCTGGATCGTCCTGATCTACGCCAAGGGCTATGTGTGCCACGCGCAGAACCTGGCCTGTTTCCCGGGCTGAACGTCGCGGTCGCATCGTTACTCGCCGGGAGGAACATGACTATTCTTAAGCGCACCGTCATCTACGTGTCGGACGGCACCGGCATCACTGCCGAGACGCTGGGTCACGGGTTGCTGTCGCAGTTCGAGGGTATCGAATTCAAGCCCCTGCGTTATCCCTTTCTGGACAGCGAAGACAAGGCCAGGGAGTGCGTGGCGCGCATCAATGAAGTGAAGCAGAGCGAAGGCGTGCATCCCATCGTCATCATGACGCAGACCAATGCGGAATTCAGCAGCATCCTGCATCAGGCGGACGCCTTCTTCATCGACCTGTTCGACACCTTCATCGTGCCGCTGGAAAAGGAGCTGGGCAGCCGCTACTCGCGCGCAGTGGGTCGTTCGCACGGGCAGGCCAACCCGGAATACAACTCGCGCATCGCCGCGATGAACTTCGCGCTGGCGCACGACGACGGCGTGTCGGACGCCGACCTGAAGAGCGCCGACATCATCCTCGTCGGCGTCTCGCGCAGCGGCAAGACGCCGACCAGTCTGTATCTCTCCCTGCAGTTCTCGCTCAGGGCAGCCAACTACCCGCTCATTCCGGAAGATTTCGAGCGCGGTCATCTGCCGTCGAGATTGCAACCCTTCCGCGGCAAACTGTACGGCCTGACCATCGACCCCGAGCAGTTGCAGCGCATCCGCTTCGAGCGCCGTCCGAACAGCAAATATGCCTCGCTGGACAACTGCCGCTATGAGGTCGCGGCAGCAGAGAAGATGATGAAGCGCGAGGGCATCAAATGGTTCGACACCACCTCACGCTCCATCGAAGAGCTTGCCGTGCAGTTGATGCAGGAACTCAATCCCGGGCACTGAACTCCGGCGGTACCGACTGGATGCCGTAGACCTCGTAAAGTATCTCGACGAAGCGCCGCGCCTGCGGCGACAGGAAGCGGCCCTTGCGCAAGACCAGCCCGTAACCGCGTTGCGGGAAATATTCTTTCAGCGGGATGCGCACGAGTTTCTCGTTTCCGGTGAGGCAGATGTCGGTGACGATGGAGATGCCCATCCCCAGTTCCACATATTTCTTGATGACTTCCCAGCCGCCCGCTTCCAGTGTCACCGTGAAGGTCAGGTTGTGCTGCTGGAACACGTATTTCACCATGCGCCAGGTCGAGAGGTGGCGCGGCGGCAGGATCAGGCCGTACTGGCTGATCTCTTCCAGTGTGACGCTGCTGTGGTTGGCCAGCGGGTGATCCAGCGGCACGATCAGCGCCGGGTCGTAGGTCACCACCGGCTGGTAGGTGATGTCGTCGGGCACGTCCAGCATGGAACCGACCACCAGGTCGATATCGTCTGCGCGCAGCATCTTGAGGCCGTCGCGGCCGGTCTCGTTGTGGATCTTGAGCTGGATGCGCGGGTGGGCGCTGACGAAACGGCGCACCGCTTCGGGCAGGATATAGAGGATGGTGGATTCGCCTGCGCCGATGTTTAACTCGCCCGAATCCAGTTTGCCGTGCTGGGCGGCGAAGTTCTCTTCCAGGCCGTCTATCCCTTTTACCAGCGGTTCCGACAATGCGTACAGCGTTTCTCCATCAGGAGTAAGCTTCAACACGGGGCCGCGTCTTTCGAACAGGGTCACTTCCAGTTCCCGCTCCAGCGCCTGGATCTGCAGGGTCACCGAGGGCTGACTCAGGAACAGATGCTGGGCTGCCAGCGTCACACTGCCGGTGCGAACGACTTCGCAGAACGCCCGCATCTGTTTTAGTCTGTTGTTTTTGTAGTAGCTTTGCTTTTCAGTATTCATCCCGCCTCCCCGTGCCAGAACCGCACCCCTTCATTTTTTAATAGTAATGATTGAAACAATTGATTCGCGGAATGATTGTAGTTTGTTTAGTCTGCGTCCAACAAGAAAAACAGTAGAGCAACAAGGGTGTTGCGGAATCGTCGGCGCTAGTGGGGCGTAAATAAGTGGCTGACAGGGAACGGGATTTCCGGTTCTCTGGGCAAATTTATTGAAGCGGGGAGAGACATGAGTATCTTATTCAGCGTATTAGTCACAGGAGCCTTCATGGCCGGCCTAGGCGGCCTGCTGGCGCTGCTGTTGGCTATCGCCAGCAAGAAACTCTATGTCTTTGAAGATCCCCGCATCGAGCAGGTCGAAGAATTGCTCCCCCATTCCAATTGCGGCGCCTGCGGTACGGCAGGATGCCATAACTTCGCCGAGCAGACGGTCGCGGGCGAGATCGAGCCCGGTCGCTGTACGGTGAACTCGCCCGACCAGAACAAGAACATCGCCTCGCTGCTGGGTGTCGCGCTGGGCGACATCGAAAAGCGCGTGGCGCGTCTGGCCTGCGCGGGCGGCAAACATGTCGCCACCATGCGCGCCAAATATGCGGGACTTTCTTCCTGCCGCGCCGCCACCGTGGCGGGCGGTGGCGGCAAGAGCTGCGCCTGGGGCTGTCTGGGCCTGGGCGACTGCGCCGATGTGTGTGATTTCGATGCCATCACCATGGATCAGCACGGCCTGCCGGTGGTGGATGTGGACAAATGCACCGCCTGCGGCGACTGCGTGGACATCTGCCCGAAGAGCCTGTTCTCGCTGCAGGTCATGTCGCACAAACTGTGGATGGCCTGCCGCAACGAGGACGACGGCGATGCCGCCGAAGCCGCCTGCGAAGTGGCCTGCACCGCCTGCGAACGCTGCGTGGTCGATGCCGCGCCGGGGCTGATCCACATGGAGCGCAATCTGGCCGTGATCGATTACGCGAAGAACGAACTGGCAAGCCGCAAGGCGATCGAGCGTTGCCCCACCGGAGCCATCGTCTGGCTCGAGGGCGGTAGCGCCAGCAAAGGTAAAGCAGCAAAGAAGATCATCCGTATTGAACCATTACCTGCCACTACCGAGGCATAGGGGGAATCATGTTGAACAAACTCAAGCAATTCAAACTGGCAGGCGCCGCGACCGGAGCCGATGGCAGCCGCACCAAATTCAAGTACCCCGGCACGCGCGATGCCATCGACGGCAACACCGCCGTTATCATGGTCGAACGCGAAGCCTCGCAGGGCGCGGGCGCATACCCGATCACGCCGTCCACGCAGATGGGCGAATACTGGGCGGAAGAAGTCGCCAAAGGCCACCTCAACACGGCCGGACAGCCGCTGATCTTCGTCGAGCCGGAATCCGAACATGCCGCCGCCGGCGTCACTGCGGGCCTGTCCATGACCGGCGTGCGCGCGGTCAACTTCACCTCCTCGCAAGGCCTGGCCTTCATGCACGAATCGCTGTATGCCGCCGTGGGCAAACGCTTGCCCTATGTGCTCAACCTCGGTTGTCGCGCCATCACCAAAGCTTCGCTTAATGTGCACTGTGCGCATGACGACTACCACTGTGCCGACGATACCGGCTTTATCCAGGTGATGGCCAAGAACGCGCAGGAAGCTGCCGACCTCAACATGATCGGCCGCAAGACCGCCGAACTGGCACTGACCCCGGCCATGGTGGCGCAGGACGGTTTCCTCACCACCCACCTGATCGAGCCGATGCAGGTGCCGGAGCGCGAACTGATCGCCGAATATCTGGGCGAGGCCGACGACCTCATCGATACCCCGACTCCCGCGCAGCAGATGCTGTACGGCCCCAAGCGCCGCCGCGTGCCGTCGAGCTGGGACGTGGACAATCCCATGCAGACCGGTGTGGTGCAGAACCAGGACGCCTACATGCAGGCAGTGGCCGCGCAGCGCCCGTATTTCTTCGACCATATCCCCGCGCTGTTCGACAAGAACGCGGAAGAGTTCTACGAGCTGACCGGCCGCCGTTACAACCGCATCGATGCTTACCGCTGCGACGATGCCGACTACATCATCCTCGGCCAGGGCAGCATGACCGTGCAGGCCGCCGCCGTCGCCGATTGGTTGCGCGAGAACCGCAAGATCAAGGTGGGCGTGGTCAACATCACCATGTTCCGTCCCTTCCCCGGCGACCTGCTGGGCCAGGTGCTGAAGGGCAAGAAGGGCGTGGCCGTGCTGGAACGCACCGACCAGCCGCTGTCGGAAGACTTGCCGCTGATGCGCGAGGTGCGCTCCACCGTGACCAAGTGTGTGGAGAACGCGCGCGAGAATTCCTATACCGATTACGCCTGCTACGAGACCGCCAAGGACATGCCGTCGCTGTACTCCGGCTGCTACGGTCTGGGCTCGCGCGACCTGCAACCCGAAGGCCTGATCGCCGCCGTCGAGAACATGCTGCCTGGCGCTGCACACCGCAAGTTCTATTATCTGTCCGTCGATTTCGTGCGCGACGAATCCGCCAATCCGAAACAGGAGATCCGCCAGCAGGAACTGCAGACCGCCTACCCCGGCATCAAGGCCTTGGCGCTGCGCGGTTCCGAGAACCCCAACTTGTTGCCCAAGAATGCCATCGCCGTGCGTATGCACTCCATCGGCGGCTGGGGCGCGGTGACCACCGGCAAGAACCTGGCGATGACGCTGTTCGAACTGCTGGGCTGGGACATCAAGGCCAATCCGAAATACGGTTCCGAAAAGAAGGGCCAGCCGACGACCTATTATCTGTCGGCCGCGCCGGAACCCATCCGCATCAACTGCGAATACACCAATGTTGACGTGGTGCTGTCGCCGGACCCGCAGGTGTTCGGCCACACCAATGCGCTGGAAGGCATGCGCAAGGGCGGCGTGTTCATCATCCAGAGC
>DMCN01000007.1:23370-55256 GCA_003445795.1 Gallionellaceae bacterium | reverse complement strand
TGCTGCCACTTTCTTCACTGCCGGCTTCTTGGCGGCTACTGTCTTCTTTGCAGCGGGCTTCTTTGCAGCAGCCTTCTTGGTGGTGCTTTTTGCTTTGGTTGTTGCAGCCATTTTCATTCCTTATAAAAATTGATGGACTAACCAGGTGTTATTTTCGTGCACCAGCTGCACTCCCGATGCGTCTTTCTATTGCTTGAAATCTCCCAACACGCACGGTGCTTGCATTCTATGCGCGATTAAAAAAAATGCGCAACACTTTTATGCATATTTCGCGAAATAATTTCACGCGATGATTTTCTCTGAATCGTAGAGCTGGCGCACTGTTTCGCGCTCGCGGACAAGATGGATTTCGGCTCCGTCGACCATCACTTCGGCCGCGCGCGGACGCGTGTTGTAGTTCGAGCTCATGCTCATCCCGTAAGCGCCGGCGGACATCACGGCAAGCGCATCGCCTTTAGCCACGGCCATTTCGCGGGCATGACCGATAAAATCGCCGGTCTCGCAGATCGGCCCGACCACCTCGTAGAGCTGCTTTTCCTGCCCTCTTTTCTGCACCGGCAAGATGGCGTGCCAGGCATCGTAAAGTGCCGGACGCATGAGATCGTTCATCGCGGCATCGACGATGGCGAAGTTCTTCTCCTCGCCATGCTTGAGATATTCGATACGAGTGAGCAGCACCCCGGCGTTGCCGACCAGCACCCGGCCGGGCTCGACGATGACTTTCTCTGTCCGTCCCCGCAGCGCGCCCAGCAAGGCTTGCGCGTATTCGGCGATGGACGGCGGCGTCTCGTCGTCATAGCGGATGCCGAGACCGCCGCCGAGGTCGAGATGCTCCAGAACGATACCGGCGGCAGCCAGGCGATCGGCCAGCGCCAGCACCTTTTCCGCCGCCGCGATGAACGGGCTGGTCTCGGTGAGTTGCGAACCGATGTGGCAATCCATCCCGGTGACACGCAGATGCGGCATGGCCGCCGCCTTGCGGTACAGTTCGTACGCCTCGGTGTACGCCACGCCGAACTTGTTCTGTTTGAGCCCGGTGGAGATATAGGGATGCGTCTTGGCGTCGACATCCGGGTTCACGCGCAAACTGATCGGCGCGACCTTGCCCATGCTGCCCGCCACTTCGTTGAGCCGATCGAGTTCTGACGGAGATTCGACGTTGAAGCAGAGGATTCCGGCGTCCAGCGCCTGTCTCATCTCGGCCTCGCTTTTGCCCACGCCAGAGAACACCACTTTGCTCGCAGTGCCGCCAGCCGCCAGCACGCGCTGCAATTCGCCACCGGAGACGATGTCGAACCCGGCCCCCAGACGCGCGAACAGGTTAAGGATGGCGAGGTTGGAATTGGCCTTCACCGCGTAACAGATCAGATGGTCGCGGCTCTTGAACGCTTCGGCGAACTGGCAATAGCCGTCGCTCAGCGCAGCGCGCGAATAGACGTAGCACGGCGTGCCGAAGCGCTGGGCGATATCGCCCAGCGGAACGTTCTCGGCGAACAATTGGTCTTGCTGGTAATGGAAATAATCACTCATGACTGTTTCTTCGGTTCGGGTTGATCGGAAACGGACTTCGCATCAGCGGGCGGTGGCGGTGATAGAAACAACGAGCCTTTACGCCCGCATCCTTGCATGGCGACCAACAACAGCAACATAATGCCGATTACACGCATCACTTTGTCTTTCTTGAAGTGGAAATGGGAACGAGCGGGATTATATGACGGAAAGCACCAACCACGAGCCGGGCAGCGCATTGTTCGCCCGCATCCAGCAGCTGGTGAACGAGCGCGGCGTGGACATCCGTCAGCACCTCACCGGTAATGCGCTGCGCCTGGATTTTGCCGACGGCCAGCGCCTGCTGGTCAATTTCGACAGCCACACGCAGAACGTCTGGGTAGCTACCCGCTCCGGCGGCATCGAGTTCATCCACCGCGACGGCGGCTGGCACACGCATGACCGGAGCGAGCTTTTCGCCAGACTGGGCGAGATCATCGAGCAGACCATCGCCAGCGACCCGATCAATGCGCGCGCCCCCGTCGCTCAGCCGCAAGCTGTTCGCCAGCGACCCGACCCTGTCGCCTACCGGGAAGTCCGGGAAAGTCACGGACTGCGCAACATCCTCATCGTGCTGCTGGCAGGATTGATCGGCTTCTGGGCGGCGCAGAAGATGAACCCTCCTGCAGTGAACGCTGATAAAGCCGACGCTCAGCCGGAAACCGTCTCCGTCAGCCAGCTCGACCTCGGCCAGCAATGCGAGGGCGGCTTCCCCGCCAACGGCAGTATCACCGTGTTCCCCGAAAGCGGCCTGCGCAACGGCGGGCCGAACGATCCCGAGATCACGCTCAAGAACGACCATGCCCATCCCCTGCTGCTGATCCTCGCCGCCCCCAACACCGTCATCCCGTCCATGTCGGTTCTGGTCCATGCCCGACAGAGCGTCATCCTGCACCTGCCTGCCGGACAGTACGACATGATGTTCGGCGTCGGCACTGCCTGGTGCAATGCAAGGCGCGGTTTCTCCGACGGGCATATCCTCAAGTTCGACAAATCGTTGACCGTGGAGATGGACAAGCCCATGCAGCTCGCCGCGCAATCCTCCGGCGCGGGCATGGAGGATTTCCAGTTGTTCGTCAAAACCGCCACTCCCGAAGTGGCTTTGCCGGCGCCCACCTTCTCCGGTGACGGCAGCTTGGAAGTGCAGCGCCAGGCGAACGGCCATTTTTACCTGCCCGGCACCATCGAGAACGTCCCGGTCACCTTCATGGTGGATACCGGCGCCTCGGTCACTTCCATCTCCAGAGACATTGCGCGCCAGGCCGGCATCCGCAACTGCAAGGAAGTGCAGTTCCAGACCGCGAACGGCACGGCGACCGGCTGCATCGCGCTGGTGACGCGCATGACGCTGGGTAATTTCGTGCTGGAGAACATCACTGTCGCGGTGATGCCGAATATGGATACCAATCTGCTCGGTGCCAACGTGCTGAGCCATTTCCAGGTAAACCAGAGCAACAGCAGTATGCTGATCGGAAAACGATAGGAAAAGACATGAACGAAAGCGAATTCAAGGAACTGGCCGATGCCGTATTCGACCGCATCGAGGCCGCACTCGATGCCGGCGACGCCGATATCGAATACGACAGCAACGGCTCGGTGCTGGAGATGGAGTTCACCGACGGCAGCAAGGTCATCGTCAACCGCCATGTGCCCAACCGCGAGATCTGGCTGGCCGCCAAGTCCGGCGGTTTCCATTACGCGATGCAGGACGGACGCTGGTTCAGCCAGCGCGATGGCAGCGAATTGTTCGCAAGACTGGGCGAACTGGTGCAGATGGGTTCAGGAAAGAAACTGGATATATAGGGAAGGGGCCAACCGGAGGAAGATTTCTTTCATCTGGGAGGAGACTAAGGGAAGGTTGTCCACCCGGCTGGCAGGAAGAACTCTATTCCCGATCCATTCGTTTGGGAATGCGTCATATTGTCGCAGGCCGTTCCGGCCTGCGGATCTATATCGGGCATATTGTGGCTCCGGCATCACATTCGGCCAAAACCGAATATGAGCCTTCACCGCAAAGCCCAGTCGCGCTTTCAGCGCCACAAGGCTTTGTCGCACCCAATAACTCCCTACTCCGCCACCCCGTAACTGCGCAGCTCGGCCCGACATTCTTTATATTCCGGGCAGGCGCTCTCCACCACCTGCCAGAACGCGGGCGAATGGTTCATCTCGACCAAGTGCGCCAGCTCGTGCACCACCACATAATCGATCAGGTGCAGCGGCATCTTCACCAGTTGCCAGTTCAGCCGCACCACGCCGTGCACGGTGCAACTGCCCCACTGGGTGCGCGCCGTCGACAGCTTGATCTCGCGCGGGACGACTTTCAGTAGCGGCCCGAAATGCTCCGCGCATTCCCCGAACACGCGTAGCGCCTCGATGCGGTACCAGCGCGTCACGACCTTCTCGATGTCCGCGGCCTCCGCCCCGGCACCGACCGGCACATGCAGCACCTCGCCGTGCAACTGTGCCACTGCGCCGCGTTTCTTCGGCGTCAGCAGCAGGGTGAACTCTTCGCCGCGGAAGGGGATGCGCGCGCCGTCCGCCCAGCATATCGGCGGAGCTTTTCTCGCCTGCCAGTCGCCCAGCTTGTCGACCACCCAATCGGCCTTGTCCAGCAATACGCTGTGCAGCCATTTCTCGGAAGCGCGCAGCGGCGCGTTGACGACCAACCCGCGATCGTCGATGCGCAGGCCGATGCTGCGCCGATAACCGCTGCGTTTGAGGGTGTAGCTGATCTCTTTGCCGGAAAGGAGGATGTTGCGTTGTTCGACGACAGGGGGAGCTGCTTTGCGACGTAATGCCTTGAACATCAAGCCAGCTTGATCATTTCATTCTCGATCCAGTCCTCGACGCGGCGATTGATCTCGTCCGCCTTGAGGCCTGCCGGATCGATGGGCTGGCCGATACTCATCACGATGGTGCCGGGATGTTTGAGGAAGGAATTGCGCCCCCAGAATTTGCCCGCGTTGTGCGCCACCGGCACCACGGGTGCGCCGCTGGACTCGCCGAGCAGCGCACCGCCGATCTTGTATTTGCCGCGCACCCCGTAGGGCATGCGCGTGCCCTCGGGGAAGATCACCACGCAGAAACCGCTATCCAGTCTGTCCTTGCCCTGCTCCAGCAGTTGCTTCATCGCCTGTTTGCCCTTGCTGCGGTCGATGGCGATGGGGCTGGTCAGCGCCAGGCCCCAGCCGAAGAACGGCAGCCACAACAGTTCGCGCTTGAGCACCCACACCTGGTCGGGGAACACCGTCTGCAGCGAAAAAGTCTCCCAGGCCGACTGGTGCTTGCACATCACGATGCACGGCTGCTTCGGGATGTTCTCCGCGCCGCGCACTTCCATCCTGATGCCACAGATCATGCGCAGCAGCCACATCGTGCTGTAGGCGAGGCCGGTCGCGATACGGTAGCGGGTGTGGGGCGGCAGCGGAAAGATGAAGAGCACCAACGAGGCGTAGATAGGCGTCCAGATGAGCTGCGCGATGAAAAAGATGAGCGAACGGATGAAGGTCATACCAGTGTCGCCACCACAGCCGCCAGATCTGGGTAGATCAGGGTGCTTTCCGGCAAACCGCCTTTGGCCTGCGTCTTGGCCCCCTTGCCGCTGAGTACCAGTATCGGTTGCGCCTCCAGCCTTGCTGCTGCCTCAAGGTCGCGCAGAGAATCGCCTACCGAGGGCACACCCTTCATATTGACGCCGTAACGCAGGGAAATCTCTTCCAGCATGCCGCTCTTGGGTTTGCGGCAGTCGCAGTTCGCATCGTTGGTGTGCGGGCAGAAGAACACCGCATCGACGCGGCCGCCAACCTGCGCACAGGCCTTGTGCATCTTGTCGTGGATAGCGTTCAGCGTCTGCATATCAAACAGCCCGCGTCCGAGGCCGGACTGGTTGGTCGCCACCACCACACGATAGTCGGCCTGGCACAGGCGCGCGATCGCTTCAAGACTGCCGGGAATGGGCTTCCATTCATCCGGACTCTTGATGAACTGGTCGGAATCGAAGTTGATGACGCCGTCGCGGTCGAGAACGATGAGCTTGGTCATGCCGCCAGTTTGGAGATATCCGCTACCTGGTTCATCAGGTTGCCGAGTTGTTTGAGCAGCAGCGCACGGTTGATGCGCAGTTTCTGGTCTTCCGCCATCACCATCACCTGATCGAAGAAATCGTCGATGAACGGCTTGAGCGTGACCAGTGCCTTGAGGTTCTGACCGTATTCGCCGCGGCTAAAGTAGCCCTGCGCGAACGGCGTGATGTCCAGCATCGACTGGTGCAGGTTGCGCTCGGCATCGTCGGTCATCAGCGCGGGATCGAACACGGCATTCGCTATCGCCGCGCCCAGTTCTTCCTGGTTCTTGCGCATGATGTTCTGCACGCGTTTGTTGGCGGCGGCCAGATCCTTGGCCACGGCCAGTGCTGCAAACGTGCGCACGCCCTGCAAGCGCGGCATCGCCTCATGCAAGCGGCCGTTCAGCACAGCCAGCACCGCCTCGATCTGCGAAACCTCGAAACTGCGTTCGCGCAGATAGCCGCGCATGCGGTCCATCATGAAGCCTTCGACATCCACAGCCACCGTCGCGCTCAACATCCCGGCGGGAAAATTGTCGGCAGTCGCCTTGAGCAACGCGGGCAGGGACAGGTCGTACGGCGTCTCGATCAGGATGCGCAGGATGCCCAGCGCCTGGCGGCGCAGACCGAACGGGTCCTTGTCGCCGGTCGGCACCTGGCCGACGCCGTAGATGCCAACGATGGTCTCCAGCTTGTCCGCCAGCGCCACGCAACAGGCGACCGCGCCCATCGGTAGCGAATCGCCAGCGAAGCGCGGGTGATAGTGCATCTCGATGGCGTTCGCCACTTCCAAATCTTCACCGTCGTGAAAGGCGTAGTAACGGCCGATGATGCCCTGCAACTCGGGGAACTCGCCGACCATATCGGTGAGCAGGTCGGCCTTGCACAAGCGCGCGGACAGTTCGACCTTGCCCTTGTCCGCTTCGAGCAGGCGCGCGATGGTGCCGGCCAGCGTGGTGATGCGCTCGACGCGCTGCAACTGCGTACCCAGCTTGTTGTGGTAGACCACGTTGCCGAGCTTGGCGACGCGCGACTCCAGCTTCTGCTTGCGGTCCTGGTTGAAGAAGAAACGCGCATCGGACAGGCGCGGACGCACCACGCGCTGGTTGCCCTCGATGATGTGATGCGGATCGCTCACCTGCATGTTGGAGACGATGAGGAACTTGTTCAGCAGCTTGCCGGTGGAGGCATCCAGCAGCGGGAAGTATTTCTGGTTCTGCTGCATGGTGAGGATCAGACATTCCTGTGGCACTTCGAGGAATTCCGCCTCGAACTCGCCGACATAGACTTCCGGCCACTCGACCAGACCGGTCACTTCGTCCAGCAAAGAACTCAGCACGCTGCGCTCCTCGTTGGACATGGACAGCAGTTTCTCCAGGTCGAAGTTGGCATGCCCCACCCAGATCGCTTCATTCTCCTCGGCCAACTGGTCCAGCCGTGCCACGATGCTCTCGCGCCGTTGCGCGAAACTGACGACCACGCGCCCGTCGCGCGCCAGCGTGGCTTCGTAATCGTCCGCCTCGTTGAGGGTGACGCGTTCGCTGCACAGGAAACGGTGGCCGCTGGTGACATTGCCGCTGGTGAGTCCCAGCACTTCAGCCGCTACCACACGGCTGCCATGCAGGATGATCAGCCCGTGCACAGGGCGCACGAACTGGTGTTCGGAATCGCCCCAGCGCATGAGCTTGGGCACCGGCAGTTTCTTCAATGCCTGTATCACGATGTCCTGCAGGTATTCGTCCAGCGCCTTGCCCTTCTGTTCGATACGCGCGACGAAACACTCCGCCTTGCCTTCGCCGATGCGCTGCAATTGCGCCAGGGTGACGTTGGCCGAACGCATGAAACCTTCCAGCGCCTTGGTTGGCTTGCCTTCGGCATCCAGACCGGCCGCGACAGCCGGCCCCTTGCGCTCGATGATACGGTCGGGTTGCTGCAGCGCGACTTCGGTGATGCTCACCGCCAGACGGCGCGGCGTGCAATACGGCGTGCACACGCTGGATTCGTTCAGCAGCGCCTGCTCGCTCAGTGCGTTGTTCACCTCATGCGCGAACGTGGTGGAGAGCTTCTCCAGCACCTTGGGCGGCAGCTCTTCGGTCAACAGCTCGATCAGTAATGTCGCTCTCATTTCTTCTTCCCTCCGACCTTGGCCATCGGGAATCCAAATGCTTCGCGTGAATCGTAATAGGCCTGAGCCACTTGGCGCGCCAGGGCGCGCACCCGGCCGATGTAGGCCGCGCGTTCGGTCACCGAGATCGCACCGCGCGCATCCAGCAGGTTGAAGGTGTGCGAACACTTCATCACCATCTCGAATCCCGGCAACGGCAAGCCCGCGTCCATCAGACGCTTGGCCTCGCCCTCGTATTCGTTGAAATGGCGGAACAGCATCTCGACGTTGGAATGCTCAAAGTTGTACTTCGACTGCTCGACTTCGTTCTGGTGATACACATCGCCGTAGGTGACTACCGTGTCGCCGTTCTTGGCCCACACCAGATCGAACACGTTCTCCACGCCCTGCAGATACATGGCCAGACGCTCCAGCCCATAGGTAATCTCTCCCAGCACCGGCTTGCAGGTGAGAGAACCGACTTCCTGGAAATAGGTGAACTGCGTGACTTCCATGCCGTCCAGCCACACTTCCCAACCCAGCCCCCAGGCGCCCAGCGTCGGCGATTCCCAGTCGTCCTCGACGAAGCGGATGTCATGCACGGAGGTATCGATACCCAGCGCGCGCAAGCTGTCGAGATAGAGTTCCTGGATGTTGTCGGGGGAAGGTTTCAGCACCACCTGATATTGATAGTAGTGCTGCAGGCGGTTGGGGTTCTCGCCGTAGCGGCCGTCTTTTGGACGACGCGAGGGTTGCACATAGGCCGCGCGCCAAGGCTCCGGCCCGATCGCGCGCAGGAAAGTCGCGGTATGAAAGGTGCCCGCGCCAACCTCGATATCGTAGGGCTGCAGCAGCGCGCAGCCCTGCTTGTCCCAGAATTTCTGTAGCGTCAGGATGACTTGCTGAAAAGTGAGCATGTACTGATTAACCGCTGATATTTGCGAAAGGCCGCATTTTACGGGTTTAGGCGGGTTACGTCACCCCGCATAACGCCAGCTTTTCAGCGCGGGACAAGGCTTTGATCTCCCTCTCCCGTTTCAGGGCGGCGGATTTGTCGGCGCAGAGTTCGCGATATACCAGTTTCACCGGTGTCCGCCCACGCGTGTACTTGGCACCTTCGCCAGCGTTATGCGCGGCGCGGCGCTTGTCGAGGTCGTTGGTGATGCCGCAGTAGAGGGTGTTGTCGGCGCACTGTAGGAGGTAGCAGACCCAGCTCATCTTCGGCGCAGTCTCCACGCCACAAAGAGCATTCCCGCCACCAGCAGCAGCATTGCAGCATTCCCCCACCAAACATACGGCGTACTCCCCTCATACCCCTGCACCTCCGCCGTCAGAACTCCCTCCTCGAACTGCGGCAGCATGTCCAATATGCGGCCATCTTTATCGATCACAGAAGTGACGCCGGTGTTGGTGGCGCGCAGCGCCATGCGGCCGGTCTCGAGTGCGCGCATCTGCGAGAGCTGGTTGTGTTGCATGGCGGCGTGCGATTCACCGTACCAGGCGTCGTTGGTGACGTTCACCAGTAACGTGGCTTCGGGCAGAGCGTGGATGATCTCTTCGCCGAAGGCGTCTTCGTAGCAGATGTTGATGGCGACCTTTTGCCCGGCAACATTCAGGGGCGGCTGGTCAGCGCCGCCCCTGGTCTGGTCGCCCATGGGGATCTGCAGCACTTCGTTGATGAGCCAACCAAGCACAGAGCGCAGCGGGATGAACTCGCCGAAGGGGACGAGGTGGTTCTTGCGGTAGTGCTGGGTATCGGAGCTGCCGAGGGAATAGATGCTGTTGTAGTAGTTGCCGTCTTCTTTCTCGAACGCGCCAATGAGAATGTCGCCGCCGTTGCGACGCGCATGGTTGCCGAGGATGAATTCGTAGGTGTCGGGCACGTTGTCGCGCAGCAGCGGCAGTGCGGTCTCGGGCAGGACGATGAGCCGGGCATCCGTGCCTTCGGCGAGGCGGCGGTAGGTTTCGAGGGTGTCGATGAGCCGCTCTTCGTCGAACTTTGCGTCCTGCGCGATGTTGCCCTGCAGCAGGCTGACCTTAAGCGGTTCGCCTAGCGGCTGCGTCCAGCCGACCAGACTCAGCGCCGCGCCGCAAATCCACAACCCGGACAGTGTCGCCGCGCTGAGCTTGCCCGGCTTGCTCCAGCGCACGTTCCACAACACCAGCAACAGCCCGGCGCTCGCCGCGAGGATGAGCGAGACGCCGAACACGCCGAGCAGTGGCGCATAACCGGCCAGTGGGCTGGTCGGCACTTGCGAGTAACCCATCGAGAGCCAGGGGAAGCCGGTGAACAGCAGACCGCGCAGCCATTCGGCGAGGGTCCAGATGGCGGGCATGATGAGCAGGATGCGAAGGTTCGCAGGCGCCCTGAACTTTGCCTGTACATATCCTGCCAGCGCTGGCAGCGTGGCGTTCACCGCTGCGAACAGCGCGGTCGCCAACCCCGCCAGCAGGGGATGCATGTAGCCATATATATGGAGTGCGACGTAGATCCAGCCGATGCCCGCACAGAACAGACCCAAGCCGAAAGCAAAACCCAGCCAGGCCGCCTGGGCGGGGCGTTCAGCGCGGCTCCACAGCCAGAACAACACGGCGAGCGAGAACACGGGCAAGGGGAAGATACCGAAGGGGGCGAAGCCGAACACGGCAACAACACCCGCAAGAAGGGCGATCAAGTACGGCGAAGTGATGAGTTTTTTCACGGATAGCGGCGATAAAGTTGATTCGCCAGATTATACGGTGTAACTTCCGCCGCACGTCACCTTAGCCAGACTCGCATCATGTCCAGCCATTCCGCCCTGCTCGAAGAGATCAGCTCCATGCTGATCGATTGCGACCTGTTCAATCATCTGCCACCGGCAGAATTGCGTGCGGCCGCGCACTATTTCGGCATCAGCAAGATCGCAATGGATGAAGTCGTCTTCAGCGAAGGCGATGTCGGCACTTTCATGTGCATCGTGCATTCCGGCAGCATCTCGGTGATCAAGGCGAATCAGAACGAGGAACAGGTGGAGATGGTCACGCTGGGCCATGGTCGTGCGGTCGGCGAGATGGCCGTGCTGGACGGCGAACGCCGCTCCGCCACCTGCCGTGCTACCGAGGACAGCATCCTGCTGACGCTTTCCAAAGAGGCGCTGGACAAGATGCTGGAAGAACACCCGCGCATCGGCGCAAGAGTCATCCGCGCCATCGCCGTCAGCCTGTCGCGCAGACTGCGCATGGCGGTCGGACAATTGGTCGATCACATCGTATAAAGACACAATGTTAGATTTCACCGAATACACAAAGATCTTCATCAGCCTGTTCGCGATCATCGATCCGGTCGGGATCATTCCCATCATCATCGCTTTCACCGCGGGGATGACGGCGCAGAAGCGCGAGCGCGTCGGGCGCATTGCTTCGATCTCGGTGCTGGTGATCCTGCTCGCCGCGCTGTTGCTGGGCGAGGCGATACTGGATTTCTTCGGCATCAGCATCCATTCCTTCCGCACCGCGGGCGGCATCCTGCTGCTGCTGATGTCGATCAACATGCTCATCGGCGACAAGCCCAAACGCACGCCGGACGACTCCGATGGCGATGCAACTTCCTCGGTCGCCATCGTGCCGCTCTCGACCCCGCTGCTGGCCGGACCCGGCGCGATCAGCACGGTGATCCTCAATGCGCACAAGGCCGGCGACCCCGGACATTACGCGGCGATGGGATTCATCCTGGTTTTATTAAGCGTCACCGTGTGGCTCACCTTCCTCATCGCGCCGTGGGTCTCGCAACGTCTGGGCTCGATAGGCAGCAACATCGTCACGCGCCTGATGGGTTTGTTACTTGCCGCGATCGCGGTTGAATTCATGGCCGGGGGGCTGCGCGGCCTGTTCCCGGCATTAGGTTAAATATGGAAAAGATACGACTCTCGAAATTAATGTCCGAACAGGGCCTCTGCTCGCGCCGCGAAGCGGACGATTACATCGCCAAAGGCTGGGTGAAGGTGGACGGCGAGACCGTCAGCGAACTCGGCACCAAGATATTGCCGACGCAAAAGATCACACTGGAAAAAGCCGCACAGGCCAAACAGGAAGGGCGCGTCACCATCCTGCTGCACAAGCCCGTGAGCTATGTGTCGGGACAGGCCGAACAGGGCTATAAACCCGCCATCCTGCTGATCGATGCCAAAACCCGCTGGGAGGAAGACAAATCGCCGCAGCGCTTCCACCGCAGCCAGATGCTCAACCTCGCCCCCGCCGGACGCCTCGACATCGACTCCACCGGCTTGCTGGTGCTGACCCAGGACGGCCGCGTCGCCAAACAGCTCATCGGCGAAGACTCTCCCGTTGAAAAGGAATATCTGGTACGCGTGCAGGGCAAGATCGACAGCAACGGACTGGCCATGCTCAACCACGGCCTGTCGCTGGACGGCAAGAAACTCAAACCCGCCAAAGTGGCCTGGCAGAATGAGGACCAGCTGCGCTTCATCCTAGTCGAGGGCAAAAAACGCCAGATCCGCCGCATGTGCGAGATGGTTGGTCTGAGAGTCTCCTCGCTGAAGCGCGTGCGCATCGGCAGGGTAAGGCTAGGCGATCTGCCGGTGGGAATGTGGCGCTATCTACGCGAGGATGAGAAGTTCTAGAGATTCGCAGGCAAAAAGAAAGCGGGCTTGTCCCGCTTTCTTTTTATCGCACGCCTGACTGGCTTATTCGGTCACGCGCACTTTCGTTTCTTCCTTGATAACGTAGCGTACTTCAACGCGTCGATTGGCCGCACGCCCCGCCGCCGTATTGTTGTCGGCAATCGGCTGTGCATCGGCATATCCCTTTGCGGTGATATTGCCAACTGCAACCCCCTGCTTCACCAGATATACCTTCACCGCATCGGCACGATCCTGTGACAGCTTCTGGTTGTTTGCCTTGCTGCCACGATCATCGGTATACCCACTCACTTCGAGAGCGATCTCGGGATGCTGTTTGGCGGCATCCACGACAACCTGGAGCTTCTCATTGGCCGATGCCAACAAGGCAGAGGAGCCGGTGGCAAAACTTGCCCCTTCCAGACGGAACGGCTTATCGGACAACACTGTTTTCCATGCGTCAGCCTTGGGTGCGGACACGGAAGCTACTACAGCTGCGGGTGCCGGAGTCGGCTGCGCAACAGATCGGGTGGCAGGCGCAGCCTCAGCAGCTTTGGCTGCAGGCTTGGAAGCACCCTTTTCGCACCCTTCAACCGCCAGCGCAGGAGTCCAGACGATCGTGTGCCAACACTCGCCGGAACCGCTCATCACGATCTGGTTGGAAGAATCCACCACATACCCCGCGTTCCCCATAAGCGCTGCCTGCGCCGGCAAACCGTTTGCGCCCAACGAAAACACCAATACAACGATACCTGCTACTTTCATACTCATCTCCTCAGTTGATAATCCGGTTTTTCTCGTGCATCACATACGACCAGGCTAGTGAAAGGCATTTTCAACGCGACCTGCTCCCTTTGCATAGAGAGCGCTTACACTGCCAGTATCGTAAACAGTATTACTGTTTCCATACTAGCACCGCGGAAGCGGGTTGAACATACGTCCACCTTACGCAGCGCATCCCTGCCCGGACATTCAGGCACGCTTTCTCCGCATCCCCGCCAGACCGCCTATCACCCCAAGCAGCACAAACAGCACAAGCCCAAAGGCTACAACACTGACCGTGACCGGCACACCCGCAGCCGCTGCCCAACTGTATCCGCCCACGAACAACAGCATCGCGATGTTCTCGGCAAAATTCTGCACTGCCAGCGCATTGCCGGCGCCTATGCTCTTGTGTCCGCGCTCCTGCAGCAGCGCGTTCAGCGGCACGACGAAGAATCCGCCGCAGATACCACTGACAATCATAAGGATATAGGCTGACGAGAGATCGTTAACGAAGCCAAGCAGCAGAATGACAGGGCCGAGCAGCAGGCCGCCGATGAGCGCGCGGTTGACCTTGGCCAGCGACACCCACAGTCCCGCGGCCACCGCCCCCAGCACTATGCCGATGGAGACTGCGCCCATCAGGTTGGCGGGGGTCTGGTTGTCGGTGATCAGCAGCGCGGCGGGTACCCAGGCGAACAGCATCAGGCGCAGAGTGATGCCGCTGCCCCAGAACACGCTGGTGCCAAGCAGGCTGAAGCGCGTATCCGGATCCCTTAACATCACGGACAGCGAAGTCAGGAACTTCTTCAGCAACCGCCACGGGTGGAAGCTCTCGCCCGCTTTTTCGGCAGGCAGTGCCGGGATGAACAGGTTGGCGAAGGCGGCCACGCCGTATGCCGACACCACGCCGATGAACGCCCAGTGCAGCGAATGGTCGGCCAGCCAGCCGCCGAGCAGCACGCCGAGCAGGATAGCGACGATGGTGGAACCTTCCATCATGCTGTTGGCGCGCACCAGCGAGGCCGGGCCGAACATCTGCGACAGGATGCCGTATTTTGCGGGCGAATACATCGCCGCGCCGATGCCGATGATGGCGTAGGCGGTGAGCGGGTTGACGCCGAACACCATGGCCAGCGCACCGGAAAGTTTGACCAGGTTGGCTACCAGCATCACGCGGCCCTTGGGAAAGCCGTCGGCGATCTGGCCAACGAAAGGCGCCAGCAGGATGAAAGGCAGGACGAAAGACTCCTGCAACAGCGGCACCAGGTTGGGCAGCCCCTGCGATTTGACGATGGCGATAGCCGCGATGAGGATGGCGTTGTCGGCCAGCGCGGAGAAGAACTGCGCCACCAGCACCGACAGCATGCCCATTGAGAGCAGCGGCATATCCAGAGTTTTTCTTTCGCTCATTGCAATGTCTCCGCCATCTTGTTCAAAGTCACATAGTCGGTCTTGCCCGTGCCCAGCAGCGGCAGCGCATCGACTTTCTGGATCTTGCGTGGCACAGTGATCTCGGACACGCCCATCTTTCTGGCGGACTCCACCAAGGCATCGCGCGTCAGGCCGCCGTCGGTGGTGAAAAGCACGATGGCCTCACCGCGTCCGCCGTCGGGTTGTGTGGTGGCACCGTGCATCGCGTCCGGGGACGCCTGCAATGCCACTTTCTCCACCACTTCCAGAGAGACCATCTCGCCCGCCACTTTGGCGAAACGCTTCACGCGCCCGACGATGGAGACGAAGCCGTCCTCATCGACCGAAACCACATCGCCGGTCTCATACCAGCCCTCGCCCGCCTCGGAACTCGGCGGTTGCAGCACGCCGGGGTTGTCGTAGCGATAATAACCCGACATCACATTGGGGCCGCGCACATGCAGCATGCCGCCCTTGTCGATTCCCGGCACGGGGTTCAGACGATACTCGATGCACGGCAAGAACTGACCCACTGTGCCGCTGCGATAGGCCATCGGCGTATTCACCGCCAGCACCGGTGCGGTCTCGGTCGCACCGTAGCCTTCAAATATGCGAATGCCGAATTTCTCGAACCACAAGTCACGCACCGCAGTGGAGAGTTTTTCCGCGCCCGCCACCACATAACGCAGGCGGTAGAAATCGTAGGGGTGCGCGAACCTGGCATAGTTGGCCAGGAAAGTGCTGGTGCCGAACAGCACGCTGCAACCGCGGTCGTAGGCGATCTCGGGGATCACGCGGTAGTGCAGCGGCGTGGGATACAGGAACAGGTTCATGCCGGTCATGATGGGCAGCAGCGCACCGCCGGTGAGGCCGAAGGAATGGAAGATCGGCAGCGCGTTGAGCACTTTGTCTTCCGCCGAGAAGTCGATGATGGAGCGGATCTGCGCGATGTTGGAGAGCAGCGCGCGATGCGACAGCACCACGCCCTTGGGCTTGCCTTCGGAGCCGGAGGTGAACAGCACCACCGCCGGGCTTTCCGGGTCGCTGCACTTTTCCATCAGGCGCGGGAAAGACATGCCGAACAGCACCCACAGCTTGTCGCCAAAGCCCATCTGTTCGCGCAGGTCTTCCAGATACAGAATGTTCACGCCAGTCATGCCCGCCACATCGGCCTCCAGCTTCGCCTGTTCGATGAAGGCGCGCGAGGCGAACACGGTGCGGATCTTTGCTGCGGTGCAGGCGTCCAGCATGCCACCCGCACCTGCCTTGTAGTTCAGCATAGCGGGGACGCGGCCCTGCGCGCTGGTGCCAATCATCATGCCGACGGTGGGCGCGAGGTTGGGCATCAGGATGCCGACGCATTCTTCCGGCGCGCTGTGTTTGGCGACGATACGCCCCAGCGCCAGCGTCATCTTGAGCAGGTCGTTGTAGCTGTATTCGATCTGCTTCACGTCCTCCACCACGCTGCGGCGGCGACCGTGGATATCCATCGCTTCGAGCAGGCCGGAATACAGCGTCTGCTTCGGACGCGATTCGAAGATCATCTTCTGCATCAGCTTGCGCATCTCTTCGCCCGCCTTGCGGCGGCGCTGCCTCGCGGTACCGCCTTCCGGCATGTTGATGACCGTAGTGGCCTGCGCCGAGATGGTGATACGCGGGAACAGGCTGCGCGGCGCGCGCCCGGAGATGCGGCTGAAGTAGGAGCGCACCGCACCGTCCAGGCGCACCGGCAAAATGGTCGCGCCCGTTTTGGCGGCGACGAAGGCCGGGCCTTCGTACACTTTCATCAGCGAACCCGTCACAGTGATACGCCCTTCGGGGAAGATCACCACCGGGCGACCCGATTCGACCAGCTTGATGATGCCCTTGACCGCCATCGGGCTGGCAGGATCAACAGCCAGGTAGTCGCTCAGGCGCAGCACCTGGCGGAACAGGAAGTTGCGCGTCACACCGGTGTGCACCACGAACACCGGATCGAACGGCAGGTTCAGGCCCAGCAGCAGGCCGTCCAGGAACGACTCGTGGTTGGCGATGACCAGCAGCTTGCGGGTGTCGATATCCTTGTCCAGTCCGGACACGCGCACGCGGAACAGGATGCGCAGGACATACTTCAGGATGAATCGGATCGTGTATTTCAACATATTCGTCTCCAGTTTCCTCGATGGGTCATTTCGCATTGCCGTCAAAGACGGCATGCAGTTGTTTGTCGTTCAGCAGGCTGGCCGGGGTGACGGTCTTGCGTTGCCACGGGATGCTGCCGAAGTACCACACCTTCCAGAAGGTCTGGCCCGCTTCCGGGTTGCGCTTCAGCAGGGTGGCGAAGTCTTCCACCTCGCCCAGCTTCACCCCCGCCGCCTCGTCCACCACTTCGCGCACATAGCGCGAACAAAATTGCTTCTTCGAATTCATATCGAAACCCGAGTCGTACAGGATACCGCTCCTGGCGGCCACGGCCTTTCCGAGTTTCAGTTGCTGCTTCGCATCGAGCGGTGTAGCCAGTCGCATTACGGCGACTCTTCCATTGTCGGAACGCTGCACGAATTTGCTCAGTGTCGTTTCGCCCGAAAGCGGCACCCGGCTTTCCGCGATCAGCGGCTCCTTGCCGGACATGTCGCTCACGATGCCAACATGGTTGGTCCAGCTCGATGTCGCATCCGAGACCTGGGTGAAGGGTTGTCTGGGGATGCGGATGAACACCACGTCGCCGACCTGAAGTTGCCTAGCCAGTTCGTCGAGTTTCGCCGGTGTGGCGGGTGCGGTCTGCTGTCCCGCCCACACTGGCGTGCTGAATAAGACTGCACTCAGCAGCAAGGCGTGCGCGCTGCGCAGGATATCGATGGAAGGTTTCATTTGTTCTCTCTCGTGTTGTTGAGGTGGCGCCACGATAGCCGCGAGTCGCGCAAAACAAAACTATTGACCGTCCGAGCAGCGATATCTAGACTATTAAGTATCGAATAGCGATACTGCCGCCATGACCGAAGCCACCCAACTGATCGCCACTCTCAAGAAACAGCTCAAAAATCAGGGAATGACCTACCGCGATGTCGCCCGCGCGCTCAAGCTTTCCGAGCCCAGCGTGAAGCGGCTGTTCGCTTCCGGCCGCTTCACCGTCGAGCGGTTGGTGCAGATCAGCAATCTGCTCGGCTATACCCTGGCGGAATTGTCGAAGGAGGCACAGGCGGGACAGGCGCGGCTGAGTTCGCTTACCGAGAAGCAGGAACGCGAAGTCGTCTCCGATTCAAGATTGCTGATGGTCGCGGTCTGCGCGCTGAACCACTGGACGCTGGATGAGATCGTGGATCTGTACAAACTGAGCGTGCCCGAGTGCATCAAATACCTGCTGCAACTCGACAAGCTGCGCATCATCGACCTGCTACCGGGCAACCGCATCCGCCTCAACGTCGCGCGCGATTTTGATTGGCTGCCGTCCGGGCCGATACGGCAGTACTTCCAGAACAAGGGGATGAGCGATTTCCTGAAGAGCGACTTCGCCCATGCGGACGAGACGCTGACTTTCGTGCACGGCATGTTCACCGATCAGGCGCTGGCGCAGATGCAGGATGAACTGCGCAGGCTGCGGCTGAAGTTCGCCGAGCTGCACGAGCAGAGTCTGTCCGCGCCGTTGAGCAAACGGCGCGGGCTGGGACTGCTGCTGGCGATGCGAGGATGGGAGCCGGCGGACTTTGGCAAGTTGCGGCGCTAGGAGAGCTATTCTTCGAGGTCGTCTTCTTCGGCCGGCGCACGTTCCACCAGCAGGGAATGCAGTCTGCGACTGTCCGCGCGCAGCACGGTGAAACGCCACTCGCCGATCTGGAACACTTCGCCGCGCTTGGGCAACTGGCCGGCTTCCTTGAGCACGAGGCCGCCGATGGTGTCGTAGTCCTCGTCGCTGAAATCGCTGCCGAGTGCTTCGTTGAAGTCGGCGATCTCGGTGTCGGCCTTCACGCGCCAGTGCGCGTCGTCCTGGCGGATGATGTTGTCTTCGTCTTCATCAAAGTCGTATTCATCGGCGATGTCGCCGACGATCTGCTCCAGCACGTCTTCGATGGTGACCATGCCGCACACGCCACCGTACTCATCGACGACCAGCGCGATGTGGTTGCGGTTGCTGCGGAAATCGCGCAGCAGCACGTTGAGGCGCTTCGATTCCGGCACGAACACGGCGGGACGCAGCATGTCGCGCACGTCGAATTCTTCGCCCGCGTAATAACGCAGCAGGTCTTTCGCCAGCAGGATGCCGATGATGTTGTCTTTGTCGCCGTCGGTGACGGGGAAGCGCGAGTGCGCGGTGTTGATGACGTAAGGGATGAACTGCTCCGGCGGATGGCTGATGTCGATGACATCCATCTGCGCGCGGGGAATCATGATCTCGCGCACCTGGCGCTCGGACACCTGAATGACGCCTTCCATCATGGAAAGGGCATCGGCATCCAGCAGGTTGCGCTCGTAAGCGCTGTGCAACAAGGTGATCAGTTGCTCGCGATCTTCCGGCTCCCGCAACAACAACGTGGAGAGCCGTTCCAACAGGGTGGGCTTGTTACTACTTTCTGAACCGTCCATTACTAAACTTCGCGAATAAGATAGGGTGCAGGATACCTTAATTTCAGCATCAACGCAGTCTCGCGCGCCTCCATCTTCTCGGCATCGCGTTTCTTTTCATGATCATAACCCTGCAAATGCAGGGCGGCATGGAGGGTGAGATGCGCGTAATGCGCGAGCAGATCCTTGCCCTGCTCTTTGCACTCGCGCGCCACCACCGGCGCGCAGATGACAACATCGCCATAGAGCGGATCGGTATCGTCGTAGACGAAAGTGAGCACGTTGGTGGCGTAATCCTTGCCGCGGTAACTCTGGTTCAGCGCGCGCCCCTCGATCTCGTCCACGATGCGCAGGGCGATCTGCACATCCTGTTCAAGCGCGACTTTGACCCAGCGGCGGAACTGCTGCCGGGTCGGCAATTTTTTTGCGTTGCTGGCGAATTGCACCGACAGGGAAAGTTTGTGTGTGTCTGTCATGGTTTTTGCTGTTCGAATCTTTCGTAAGCTCCGACGATCTTCTGCACCAGCGGATGGCGCACCACGTCTTCGGCGAGGAATTGCTGGAATGCGATGCCGCGCACGTCCTTGAGCACGATGCGCGCGTCGTTGAGTCCGCTCTTCTGTCCGCGCGCGAGGTCGATCTGCGTCACATCGCCGGTGATGACCGCCTTGCTGCCGAAACCGATGCGCGTGAGGAACATCTTCATCTGCTCGGGCGTGGTGTTCTGCGCCTCGTCGAGGATGATGAAGGAATGGTTGAGCGTGCGACCGCGCATGTAGGCCAGCGGCGCGACTTCGATCATGCCGCGCTCGAAGGCCTTGGCGACCTTGTCCAGGCCCATCAGGTCGTACAAGGCATCGTACAAAGGACGCAGATAGGGATCGACCTTTTGCGCCATATCGCCAGGCAAAAATCCCAGTCGCTCGCCCGCTTCCACCGCCGGACGTACCAGCACCATTCTTTTCACCGTCTCGCGTTGCAAGGCATCCACCGCCGAGGCGACGGCAAGATAGGTCTTGCCCGTGCCGGCCGGGCCGACGCCGAAGGTGATGTCGTGCTCCTGAATAGCTTGCAGATATTCGTTCTGGCGCACGGTACGCCCGCGGACTTCGGATTTGCGCGTCATCAGCAGCGGCACCGATTCGCTGTTCGCATCGGGCATGTCGCGCTTCATGCATTCGATCAGGCCGAGTTGCAGACGCTCCAGCGTGATGTCGTGCTTCGCTTCGAGATAGAAACGTTCCAGCACGCCGCGCGCCAGCGCCGCCTGCGCGCCGCTGATGGTGAAACGTTCGCCGCGCCGCGCGATGTTCACTTCCAGCGCAGTCTCGATCTGGCGCAGGTTCTCGTCGAACGAACCGCACAGCCTGGACAGACGGTCGTTGTCCACCGGCTCGAAAGAAATATTCACTGCCTCACTCATGGCTCGATCACCAATTCTCCGCGCAAGGTATGCATGGTACCCGACAGGATGCGCACATTCACATAGCGCCCCAGCATGCCGGGCGAGCCGGGGAAATTGACCACGCGGTTGTTCTCGGTGCGCCCTGCCAGCTCCAGCGCATCCTTGCGCGAGATGTTCTCCACCACCACGCGTTGCACGCTGCCGCTCATCGCCGCACTCACCTGCTGTTCGAGTTCGTGGATGCGGGTTTGCAAGCGGTGCAAACGCGCGAGTTTGGTCTCGTAAGGCGTATCGTCGGCCATCTCGGCGGCCGGGGTGCCGGGGCGCGCGCTGAAAATGAAACTGAAGCTGGCGTCGAAGCCGACTTCCTCCACCAGCTTCATGGTCGCTTCGAAATCGGCATCGGTCTCGCCGGGGAAGCCGACGATGAAATCGGAAGTGATCGAGATGTCCGGTTTCGCCGCGCGCAGTTTGCGCACGATGGATTTGTATTCCAACGCGGTGTAGCCGCGCTTCATCGCCGCCAGGATCCGATCCGATCCGGACTGCACCGGCAGATGCAGGTGGCTGGCCAGTTTGGGCGTGGTCGCGTACAGATCGATAAGGCGTTGCGACATCTCGCACGGATGCGAGGTGGAAAAGCGCAGGCGTTGCACGTCGGGTAGTGCGGCAACAGCGCGGAGCAGGAACGCGAAGTCCACCGTATCGCCGTCTTCGCTCACGCCCTGGTAGGCATTCACGTTCTGCCCCAGCAGGGTGATCTCGCCCACGCCCTGCGCGGTCAGACTGTCCACTTCGCGCATCACGTCGGCGAGCGGGCGCGACAACTCTTCGCCGCGCGTGAACGGCACCACACAGTAGGTGCAATATTTGCTGCAGCCCTCGATGATGGAGACGTAGGCGCTGCCATGCGCGGTCCTCGTTGCCGGGAGGTGATCGAACTTCTCGATCTCGGGAAAGCTGATATCCACCTGCGGCCTGCCGCTGGCGCGGCGCGCAGCGATCAGTTGCGGCAGACGATGCAGGGTCTGCGGGCCGAACACCACGTCCACATAGGGTGCGCGCCGGACGATCTCGTCACCCTCCTGGCTGGCGACACAACCGCCGACGCCGATCAACAGCCCCGGCTTGGCCTGCTTCAGCGCGCGCGCACGCCCCAGATCGGAAAAGACCTTGCCCTCCGCCTTTTCCCGGATGGAACAGGTGTTGAACAGGATGATGTCCGCCTCCTCAACCTTGTCGGTCTGCACCATGCCTTCACAGGCGCGCATCACATCGGCCATCTTGTCCGAGTCGTACTCGTTCATCTGGCAGCCGTAGGTTTTTATATAGAGCTTGGTTTGCACTTCTTGTACCTGGTTAATTTCAAATTTCACACAAATTTCACAATTTATCCTTAGTTTTCTAAGCCTTAGAAAAGTTGTGGGAATGCCCTAGAAAAAAACTCATATAATTTGCGGAGCGCTGGTCAATATCGTCATCAAGAACGGTAGCGACTGTCGCCATTATAGTTGTCATCTAAAACTAGGCTCGTTAGGGAGAGAAAATAATGTCGATCATTGCAGACGTAGCATCCATCGGAACCGCGATATTCTCAGTTGGCTTTGCAGTCTGGATCACCATCCAGCTGTTCAAAAAAGCTGACTAATCTGAGGCTCGCGAGTAGCCGTCTCCGATAGCTACTCGTTCCCGTCTCCAGCAGCACCCTCCCTTGCCTTCGTGGTTTCCACGCGGGCTGCAGGTGTTGGCACAAAATACTTGCGATTAAAAAAAATTGTGCTAGCATTTGTCCCGCTTGCCTTGTTGTTATTGTGTTTAACCTGACTCTCTTGGGAGGAGATTAATATGTCATTCGTCGCAGATATCGCAGCAATCGGTTCCATGATCATGGTGTCTATCTTTTCTCTGTGGATGCTGAAGCAACTGTTCACCGACAAGAACTAAGAACCTCCGCACCAAATAAAAAAACTCCAGCGCTTGCTGGAGTTTTTTTATTTGGTGGTGATAGGTGCACTTGAATAGATTAATTCTAAAGGAATACGCAAGCACCTCAACCTCATTACCCTCACTGTTACCCTCATCTCTACCTTACACACGTGGACTGGAGCCTAGACCTTCTGTATTTAGCTCAATCTGGGGGCGTCTCAGAAAACGGAAAATAAAGCACGTTAAGCTGGTGGCAGCGGTCGCAACGGCCTGAACTTCCCCGCGCCGACCTTGGTGCTGCTGCGCCAGAGGTAATCGCCGGTCAGATTGATGTGCTCCCACCCCAGCGGTGACAGGTATTGCAACAGCGTGTCGTCTACCGGTTTGCCGTGCCCATTCAAAGCGTTGGTTGCCCGTTCCAGATAGACCGTGTTCCACAGCACGATAGCTGCCGTCACCAGATTGAGGCCGCTGGCCCGGTAACGCTGCTGCTCAAAACTGCGGTCACGGATTTCACCCAATCGGTAGAAGAACACGGCCCTGGCCAGTGCATTGCGCGCCTCGCCCTTATTCAGCCCGGCATGGACGCGACGGCGCAGTTCCACACTTTGCAGCCAGTCCAGAATGAACAGCGTGCGCTCGATGCGCCCCAGTTCGCGCAGGGCGACAGCCAGGCCGTTCTGGCGCGGATAGCTGCCGAGTTTCCTGAGCATCAGCGAGGCCGTCACCGTACCCTGCTTGATCGAGGTGGCCAGCCGCAGGATTTCGTCCCAATGAGCGCGAATTTGCTTGATGTTCAGCCTGTCGCTGCTAATCATCGGCTTGAGCGCGTCATAGGCGGCATCGCCTTTGACGATGAACAGCTTGGTGTCGCCCAGGTCACGGATACGCGGCGCGAAGCGGAAGCCCAGCAGGTGCATCAGACCGAAGACATGATCGGTAAAACCCGCTGTGTCGGTGTAGTGCTCCTCAATTCGCAAGTCTGACTCGTGGTACAGCAGGCCATCGAGCACATAGGTCGAATCGCGCACACCGACGTTGACCACCTTGGCGCTGAAGGGCGCGTACTGGTCGGAGATATGGGTGTAGAAAGTCCGTCCTGGACTGCTTCCATACTTCGGGTTGATATGCCCTGTGCTCTCCGCCTTGCTGCCGGTTCTGAAGTTCTGGCCATCGGATGAGGACGTGGTGCCATCACCCCAGTTTGCGGCGAAGGGTTGCCGGAACTGCGCATTGACCAGCTCGGCCAGGGCCGTTGAGTACGTTTCATCCCGGATGTGCCACGCTTGCAGCCACGACAGCTTGGCGTAGGTCGTGCC
This sequence comes from Gallionellaceae bacterium, assembly GCA_003445795.1. Classification (GTDB taxonomy): domain Bacteria; phylum Pseudomonadota; class Gammaproteobacteria; order Burkholderiales; family Gallionellaceae; genus Sideroxyarcus. The sequence continues at coordinate 31,561 of DMCN01000007.1, read as the reverse complement.
AGGGCAGGACTCGGCCATCTTGGTTAGCCCAAGATTGATGCCATCAGCCAGGATTGTCGTCAGCAGCAAGGTCTTGTCTTTGGCCGTGTCGCCAGTTTTCAGATGTGTGAAGTGCCGGGTGAAGCCTGTCCACTCATCAACCTCCATCAGCAGTTCGGTGATCTTGACGTGCGGTAGCAGCATCGCCGACCGATCAATCAGGGCTTGCGCGGTTTCCGGCACCGCCGCGTCCAGCGGTGTGATCTTCAGGCCGGACTCGGTAATGATGGCATCCGGCAGGTCGTTTGCCGCCGCCATGCGGTTGACGGTGGCGAGCTGCTGTTCCAGCAATTCCAGCCGGTCGTGCAAATACTGATCGCAATCTGTGGTCACTGCCAGCGGCAATTCGCTGGACAGCTTCAGAGTGACGAACTTCTCAACCGGCACCAGGTATTCGTCGAAGTCCTTGAACTGGCGTGACCCCTGCACCCAGACATCACCCGAGCGCAGCGCGTTCTTCAACTCCGACAGGGTGCACAGCTCGTAGTAGCGACGGTCGATGCCATCGTCTGTGAGCACCAGTTTGGCCCAGCGTGGCTTGATAAATTCGGTTGGTGCGTCGGCGGGCACCTTGCGTGCGTTGTCGTTGTTCATTCCGCGCAGCACGTCGATGGCATCGAGCACGCCCTTGGCTGCTGGTGCCGCCCTAAGCTTGAGCACGTCCAGGAACTGCGGCGCATAGCGGCGCAACGTGGCATAGCTTTCACCGATGCGGTGCAGGAAGTCGAAGCCCTCCGGTTGTGCGAGCTTTTGCGCCTCCGTGACGCTGGCGGCGAAGGTGTCCCACGGCATGACCGCCTCGATGGCGGCGAACGGATCGCCGCCGCTCTGTTTGGCTTCCAGCAGGGCTTGACCGATGCGCCCGTACATCCGCACCTTGTCATTGATCGCCTTGCCGGAAGCCTGAAACTGCTGCTGATGCTTGTTCTTGGCGGCGTTGAACAGCTTGCCGATGATGCGGTCGTGAAGGTCGATGATTTCATCGGTGACGGTGGCCATGCCTTCAATGGCCAGCGCTACCAGAGTGGCGTAGCGTCGTTGCACCTCGAACTTGGCCAAGTCGGCGGGCGTCATCTGGCTACCCTCACGGGCGATCTTGAGCAGGCGATTTTGGTGAACCTGCCGCTCGATGCCTGCGGGCAGGTCAAGCGCCTGCCATGCCTTGAGGCGCTCGATGTGTTCGAGCATGTGTCGAGAATTTGGTTTGACGGGCGACTGGCGTAGCCATGCCAGCCACGTCACTTTGCTGCCGTCCTTGCGCTTGAGAAGTTCGTCCAGGCGCTGACGGTGGGACAATAACAAAGAATTGGTCAACGCCAAGTAAATACGCCGGTTGGCACGGGTGATGGCCTCGGCGCTCGCGCGTTCGATGGCATTCATGGCGGGCAGGATGATGCTCTGCCGCCGCAGGTTTTCGACAAGGGTACTGGCCAGCACAATGCCCTTGTCGGTCTGCAAGGCCAGCTCGGTCAGCGTATGCACCGCTTGTCGGTAGTGGCTCATGGTGAAAGGCTTGAACCCAAACACCGTTTGCAGCTCGACCAGGTGCTCCCGCCGTGTCTGTTCACGCTGGCCGTACTCGTTCCAACTTTCCACTGGAACCTTGAGTTGCGCAGCCACCATGCGTAACAAGGGTGGAAACGGAGACTCATCGACGCCCAACAAGGTGCCAGGGAATCGCAAATAGCAAAGCTGGATGGCGAAGCCCAACCGGTTCGCAGGGCCGCGACGTTGACGGATCACCGACAGGTCGGTTTCGTTGAACGTGTAGTGCCGGATCAGTTCGTCTTTGGCATCAGGCAGTGCCAGCAGGCTTTCGCGATCGATGGCGGACAGGATGGAGCGGCGCGGCATAGTCAGTCTTCCCGCAGGTACTGGTACAAGGTTTCACGGCTGATGCCGAAGTCACGGGCCACCATGGTTTTTTGATCGCCTGCCGCGACTCGCAGTTTTAACTCGGCAATTTGTTCGCTGTTCAGCGATTTCTTTCGTCCCCGGTAGGCACCGCGCTGCTTGGCAAGCACGATTCCCTCGCGTTGACGTTCACGGATCAGGGCGCGCTCGAACTCAGCAAATGCCCCCATGACCGACAGCATCAGATTGGCCATCGGTGAGTCCTCGCCGGTGAACGTCAGCCCTTCTTTGACGAACTCCATGCGCACGCCCCGCTGTGTCAGCCCCTGAACGATGCGGCGCAGGTCATCGAGATTGCGGGCCAGCCTGTCCATGCTATGCACCACCACGGTGTCGCCCTCGCGGACGAAGGCCAACAGCCTTTCAAGCTCGGGACGTTGCGTATCCTTGCCGGAAGCCTTATCGGTAAATACCTTGCCGACTTCGATTTGCTCCAGTTGCCGATCAGGATTCTGGTCGAAACTGCTGACGCGGACATAGCCGATGCGTTGACCTTGCAAGATGCCTCCAAAGGTAAAAGTGTCAGGATGAAATCTATTACCCTTGGCGGTTTATGTCAAAAAATGCAAAATACGACTCTATTCTGACGGTGTTTGCACATGGCACCTGACATCAGATTAGGGTATAGCTCAATTGGGCATCGGCAGTGACCCACCGAGTCTGGTGCTTCACTGCTTGAGTATCCAAGCGATGATCGCGGTCAGGTCGGCGTCGCTGAGCGCCTTCTTGTCAAAAGCTGGCATGGGTACGGGCTTGTTGTTGCCCGTGCCATTGCGCACCTTGTAGCGGATGATGGTAGCGGCAAACGGGTTAGCCCTATACTTTGCTGCTACGTCACGGTAGGCCTTGCCGACAACTCGCTTATCAACAGCATGGCAAGCCAGGCAGCCAGTTTCCCGGGCAATTGTTTCGTTGGCGTATACCGGGGCGGCAACCAGCAGACAGCTTGCCGCCAGAATCTGAATCCAGGTTGGGGGTTTCATTTCATTGGCACCTTAGACCGTGCATAGCCTTACTTTTGCGGAATCAGCCTGGCGGTCTTCCGAAAGAGCGGGTGGTCATTGACGAAGGCCGTCTGTTCGGCGATATGGCAGGCCATGCAGGTCTGGCGAACAGTCTCGAAGGTGTCATCGATCTTCTTCTTGTCGCCGCTTGCCAGCGCTGCCTTGAATTCGGGGAAAACGCCCGTCAGGAACATCCCTTCGGCATTGGCCTGGTACTGTGGGCGAGTCAGGTAGCCGCTGACCATCGCATTGCCGATTTCCTTCCACTCAAAAGCAGCGAGTTCGTATTTGTTCTGTGAGACCGCATCATGAACTACTTCGAAACGCTCACCGATCTCCCGCATGCGCTGACCAAAGCCTCCCAGGTAGCGTTCAAGCCGCTTGAAGCTTTCTTGATCGGAGGGAGCATCGCTGAGCCAGGTTCTGGACGGTTCCCATATCAATTTCGGCCGTTCCGATTGTCCGGGGGAGGCAATCGCGCTTGCCGCAAGCAGCCCGAGCATGACAATAAGACGATATTTCCAATGGCACTCTTTCATTGCCTTTCTCCTGTTGATGAATGATCTTGTTGTGTTGTCCACCATGGCCACCCAATCATGCAATTTAGAACACCAGATCCCGGAATAGCGGCCGGTTGTTCATGAAGGGGACTTTTTCTGCGGCATGGCAGGCCATGCAGACCTCTCTGACCACCATGAACTGCTTCTCCATTTCTCCGTAATTTCTGGACTTGATGGTTTCATCCATTTGCTTCCAGATACCGTCCAGGAAAATACCCTCGGCATTCTGGGTTCGCTTCGGCCGCTTCATCAGGCCGGTATTGATGACCAGTTTTATCTTGTCCCACTGGTAATCGGCCAGTTCCCAGTTTCTATCTTTGATGGCATCGTAGGTGCGCTGGTAGCGTTCCCCTACCTCAAGCATTGGCTGGTCAAATCCACGAAGATATATCTCCAGCTTTTTAAACCTGTCGGAATCACTGTCAGCATCTTGCAACCAGTTGTTGGAGGGAGGGGCTTTTTGAGCTGGCTGTTTGATTCCTTTTGGCATACGCATCGCATTGTCAGCATTCGCTGCTTTCTCTTGGGCATGAGCGCCCAGGGTAAGTAACCCTAAAAAGGTGAGAAATAAGCACTTGGATTTGAGGTTCATATAGGTTTTTCCGATAAAAGTTATTGAAAAATAGACGATGGGCTACTGATGAAGCGGCAGGACAATACGGAAAATGCTGCCTTGGCCTGGCGAACCGAAGATTTCGATACGTCCCCCATGGATTTCGACCGCCTGACGGGCGATGGCGAGTCCCAGGCCGAACCCGCCCTCGGCACGATTGCGCGCGGCATCGACGCGATAGAAGCGGTCGAATACCTTGGCATGATGCTCGGGAAGGATGCCGGGCCCGTTATCGATGATCTCCAAGATGGCTTCCGTGCCTGTTTGTGCTACGCGCAAGGTCACCAAGCCTCCGTGAGGGGTGTACTTGATGGCGTTGTCGAGAATATTGACGACCGCCTGGCGCAGAATGGCAATGTCTGCAGAAACCCCGACTGGCTCGGACGGTTCAACGATCAGGGTTTGCCCTTTTTCTTCCGCCAGTACCTTGAGATGGCCTGCCACCTCACTGGCCATGGCACAGAGATCAATCGGGTTCAGGTCCAACGTTCGCCTCCCCGCATCTACCCGCGTCAGTGCGAGCAGACTTTCGACCAGTAGTGTCAGGCGATCAGCCTCTTCCAGCATGGTGCCCACGATCTCCCGATAGGTGGCCTCATCGTGATGCTCGCGCAGCCCCACCTCGCCAACGCTGCGAATGATTGCGAGTGGCGTGCGCAGTTCGTGGGAGGCGTCAGCGGTGAAACGCTGCAATTGCCCGAAAGATTGCTCCAATCGTGAGAACAAGTCGTTGAAGGTGGCTGCCAGTTGCCCCAGTTCGTCACCGGGGCTGTCCACCGGCAGGCGAGCATCAAGCTGCTCGGCGTTGATAACGCGTGCTTGTGAGGTCATCTTTGCAATCGGCGCCAGCGCACGGCCGGACATCAAGTAGCCTCCAATGCCGGCGAGTGCAATCGCCAGCGGCAATCCTAGCCCCATAACCCAGAACAGCGTCGCCAGGTCGCGCTCAGCCTGATCTTCGGATAATGCGGCGCGGGCGATTACTCTCTGCCCCGCAATCTCGATGTCACGTTGCAGTACGCGCAAATGGGCGCCATTGGACGCCACCAGAGAGAAAACACCGGGCGGGCGCGCCTCAAAGGAGGGGATGACGTCCGCCATTTCTGAAACGTTTTTTTCCGGCACGCGATAGATCAGCGTGCCGTCTGGACGGTGAATATCCAACCAAGAAACGTTTCTGAGCGGTTGGTATGCATCATGATTGCTGTGAGGTGCGTGCCAGACAAGCTGTCCGGAACTATCCATGGTGAGGGAACGCTCGGCGATTTCCACTTCCTGGTCCAGCCTATGAACGATTTCCGCTTTCAGGCGATCATGCACGAATGCTGCGACGAATACCGCATACGCAAGTAGCACCAGGCTTGTAGCAACTGCGTAGGCAACAGCCAGTCGGGCGCGTATGGATAGCACCAGCCACGCCTTCATGGAGCCTCCTCGCGCAGCATGAATCCGACGCCGCGCAGCGTATGGATCAGTTTGAGTGCAGTATCACTGTCGATTTTCTTGCGCAACCGGGCGATATGCACATCGATAACGTTGTCCAAGGACGTGGCACGCCTTACTTCCCGCCAGACATCCTGCGCCAGCATCTCGCGCGATACGATCTGACCATGATGGCGCAGCAGGTATTCGAGTAACTCGAACTCGCGCGCCGTCAGTTCGAGCGCCTGAGCGCCACGCGTTACCTTACGCGTGGCCAGATCCATTTCAAGATCGGCAACCTTGAACCGCAGGATTTCATCGGCACGCCCGCGTCGTATCAGGGCACGCAAGCGTGCGAGCAATTCGGGGAAAGCGAAGGGTTTAACCATGTAATCGTCGGCACCGGCGTCTAACCCTCTGATGCGGTCCGCAACTGTGTCGCGCGCCGAAAGGATCAGCACCGGCGTGGACAAGCCGCGATGGCGCAGGGCGACCAGTGCTTCAAGGCCATCGCGGCCAGGCAACATCAGATCGAGAATCATCAGGTCGAAAGCTTCCGTATTGACAAGAAAAAACCCTTCCTCGCCGGTGGCGGCCACCTTTACCTCGTAATGCTCGGCTTCCAGCCCCTGTTTTAGCGCTTGGGCCAGCTTCGGCTCATCTTCGACAATCAGAATTTGCATTGGCCTGTTACCAATATTGAATATGAGTTCATATTAGAGTTGCTGCCGGCAGGCGCCTACTGAAGAGTTTCTGACTTTTTGTTAAGGATTTTTGGTGCGACGTTAAGCAAAACAAACCTCTCCAGTTCTAATGCGCAGAGTTTTCGCATGCGTCCTCGAACAACTCACCGAACAACTCTTTCACCTTGATCTTTGCCGCCGTCAGCGCCTCGCGGCCTACCGATGTGATTTCGTAGACGCGCCGCTCGCGTCGTCCGGTACGTTCGTGGTGCGAGGTCAGATAACCCTTCTTCTCTAATCCATGCAGCATCGGGTATAGCGTTCCGGCACTCAGATCATAGCCATGACGCCGCAACTCTTCGATGATGCCGAGGCCAAAGATGGGATCCTCAGCCGCGTGGTGCAGGATGTGTAGGCGGATCAGGCCACCGTAAAGGTCTTTATCGCTCATTGCCACGGGCTCACAGAACGGCACTCAGCAACCAGCTCGCCGCGCCGCTGCCGATAACTACCAGCCAGGGTGGGAGCTTCCAGAACATCAATGCAACAAGGGCGACCAGTGCCAGTCCGAAGTCTCGCGGCGTGAAAATGGCACTCGTCCATACCGGCTGATAAAGCGCAGCCAGCAGGAGACCGACCACGGCCGCGTTGACCCCGGCGAGCGCCGCTTGCGTGCGCAGGCTTTGCCGCAGCCGTTCCCAGAACGGTAAGGCACCGACGACCAGCAGAAACGATGGCACAAAGATCGCCAGCAGACAGATCAGGCCGCCGATCCAGCCGGATGGCGTTGTGCTCATGGAGGCCCCGAGGAAAGCGGCGAACGTGAACAAGGGGCCGGGCACCGCCTGCGCAGCACCGTACCCAGCCAGAAAGACTTCATTGCCGACCCAGCCGGAGGGCACTACCTCGGCTTGCAGCAGCGGCAGCACGACGTGGCCACCGCCGAAAACCAGTGACCCGGCACGGAAGAAGGCATCCACCATGGCCATGGTTTGACTCGGCAGCAGTTGCGCCAAAACCGGCAGACCAAGCAGAAGAGAAAAAAACAGTGTCAACCAGATCACGCCGGCACGGTGGCTCACCGTGATCGGCAGCGGATCGTGTGCGCCGTCCTGAGTCGGCTTGAAAAGCAGCAGTCCAGCGATGCCAGCGGCAGCAATCATGCCGACCTGCCCCCATGCGGACGGCACAAACAGAACGACACAGGTCGCCATCGCCATGATGGTAATGCGCAGCACATCCGTACACAGGTTGCGCGCCATGCCCCATACCGCCTGGGCGACCACCGCGACGGCCACCACTTTCAGACCGTGCAGTGCACCGGGCGATATGGCATCGCCGTAGTTGGCAATGCCCAGCGCGAACAGGATCAGGGCAACGGCTGAAGGCAGTGTGAAGCCTGCCCAGGCGGCCAGTGCCCCGGCGTAGCCCGAGCGGGACAGGCCCAACGCGATGCCGACCTGACTGCTTGCCGGCCCCGGCAGGAATTGGCACAGCGCCACCAAATCTGCATAGCTGCGCTCGGACAACCACCGCCGCCGTGTGACGAACTCATCGCGAAAGTAGCTCAGGTGCGCGATGGGGCCGCCGAAAGAGGTCAGCCCAAGGCGCAGAAAAATGAGAAAAACAGACCACGGGTTGCGGTCGCCAGTGTGCGTGTTGGCCATAGGTTTTTTTTGATTTCAATAGGGATCGGTTCATAATAATCGAATGTCGATACAGAAATTCGATTATTTGACGGAGGCTCACAAATGGAACTTGTCTTGATTGGCGTCTCGGCGTTATTGGTCTCTGGCCTGACACTTTTCTCAGGCTTCGGCCTTGGGACAGTTCTGATGCCGGTTTTCGCTCTGTTCTTCCCGTTGCCGCTGGCTATCGCAGCCACTGCTGTTGTGCATTTCGCCAACAACATTTTCAAGTTCGGCTTGATGGCCAAGCAGGCTGACTGGCGGGTCG
>DMCN01000007.1:0-23351 GCA_003445795.1 Gallionellaceae bacterium | reverse complement strand
CCCCGCCTTCAAGCGCTGGCGTTCCCGCCTAGGTGGCTACCGTTGGGAGGTGCGCTGTCCGGTTTCTTCGGCGGCCTGTCAGGGAACCAAGGCGCGCTTCGTTCGGCCTTCCTGTTGAAAAGTGACCTATCGAAAGAGGCGTTCGTTGCTACAGGTGTCGTTTCAGCCGTTATCGTCGATGCTGCGCGACTGGTGGTTTATGGTGCTAGTTTCATGGCGAGCAACTTTGCTCAGTCGCAGGAACTACTCGCGCCTGTTGCAGTGGGCACGATCTGCGCTTTCATCGGTTCATTCGTTGGCAAGCGCATGCTGCAAAAAGTGACGCTGCGTACGGTGCAGATCGTGGTGGCAGTGGCAATGCTGCTGATCGGCACTGGACTGGTAGCCGGTCTGGTCTAACTCTGTCAAGAGCGCAAGTTTTTGGGCTTAGCGTGCTTTANNCTTTATTTTCCGTTTTCTGAGACGACCCCAATCTGTCACACTCAACGTCTTTTGCGTGTTGCCTGCACCAATCATAAAGCGGATAATTCCCCAATTATTCTAGTTGTGGACAACAGAAATGCCCGATGTCTCAGCTATCCAGTTTACGCAAGATCAAGCGCGCGCACTTACGGGCGTGTCTGTCGAAACCGTGCGCCACTGGAGAAAGACCGTCCCTTATTTGTCCTCCAAGGCGGGCAAATCTGCGCGATTCACTATTGCGGATCTGCTTGGATTGGCCATTACACACGAATTGGTCAATTCGTTTGGCATCCACATTGCCACAATGAGTAAGGGCGTCGACGCACTTTTTCGGCTGCTAGCCGTCAGCAATCCGTCTTCGCTAGATGGCGCCGTTGTTCTAATCACAGCGACTGAAGCCACTCTGCATGAGCCTGGTACCGCGGTCATGAACCAAATATCAACCAAGCCCTCACTCACGATACCGCTGGAGCCTTTAATGGCAAAAATTCAGAGGTATATGCTTCCTAATATGCCTGTCTCAACGCAGAAGGTATTGCCATTTCCACCTGAAATTGTTCGGAGTAGAGCGTGAACACGCCAACACTTCAGCAGGTGCTTGCGGCTACTGGCTATTTTCCGGACGGTCAACCCGCAGTCGGTTTACAACTTGGACCTGATGCACAAAGGTCCCATGGTCGAAATTTTTCGCCGGATGCGCTCTGGCGCAGCCCCTCGGCATTCACGATCTATTTCAAGTTCGCACAGAAAACCCCAACCGACGAACAGGTCAGCGAATGGCGCCGCGAAATCTGGAACGAAGGCTTTGCACCGCTGCTGTGGATCGTCTCACCCCAAAGCATTGACCTGTACAACGGCTTTGGCACCCCTATCAACGAAGGGGATGCGAAGAAACATCTAATTCGCACCTTTAAGAACGTCGAAGCCTCTCTCGGCGAACTGGATGCATTGGCCGGACGCCTGTCGATGGAAACTGGGCGATTCTGGGAACAAGTTACAGCGATTGACCGTAAGACCAGTGTCGATCAGAAGCTGTTGTCAGACTTAGCCTTCCTAGAGCGTGATCTCGTTGAGGCCAATCTCGCCCATGGTGCTGCACAAGCTCTGATCGGGCGAGTGATCTTCACCCAATACCTGATTGACCGCGAAATTGTCAGCACCACTCGCCTGAAGAGGCTATGCGGATTTGCCGCATTGCCTCCTATTCTGCGTGATCGCACAGCAACTGGGCAGCTCTTTAGTTGGCTCAGCGAGACCTTCAACGGCGATATGTTCCCCCCCTCGTCCGTCAAGAACACACCGGCGACTAAGCACCTTGAGCGCGTTGCTGATTTTCTGGAGGCCGTCGATCCTGAGAGCGGACAACAAAGCTTCTTCCCCTATCAGTTCGATGTGATCCCGGTTGAACTTATCAGCTCGATCTATGAGCAGTTCGCCCATGCCGCACCTCGTGATGAAGCGAAAAGATCGAATGAGGCTGTTAGAAACGGGGTGCATTACACGCGTTTATCCGTGGTGTCACTGGTACTTGATGAAGTAATGGATGGACTCTCTGGTGATGAGTCAGTACTGGATTTGACATGCGGTTCAGGCGTATTCCTGGTCGAGGCCTTGCGGCGCTTGGTACATCTACGTTCCGGCGGGCAACCGCTGACCCGAGATCTGATTCGCACGACTCTCTATGAGCAGGTCTACGGTGTAGACATAAGCGAAGCCGCCATTCGCGTGGCTGCTTTCAGCCTCTATCTCGCTGCACTCGAACTCGAACTCGATCCCGATCCACAACCTCCACACTCGTTGAAATTCCGGCCGCTCATCGGCAGAACGTTGCTGATCGGGGATGCACACACGGTTGAAAAGAGCGGCGATGGTAAAGCGGCACTGACTATAGCGGACGGCTTGAAGCGATTTGATTTGATAGTTGGCAACCCGCCATGGAGTTTTAAAGGACAAACTGGAACGGAAGCTCGGCGCAAGATGCGTACCACCGGAGTTCCTGCACAACCGCGCGGCGAAGGACTCGACTTTGTGGTGCGCGCAGCCGAATTCTCACATGAGAATACCCGCTTCGGAGTGATTCTTAGCGCATTGCCTTTCTTCAGTCGAAGCGGCACTGGAATGGCGGCAACGCAGTATGTCATGCGGCTTCTTGCCCCAGTCACGTTAGTAAACCTATCAAACTTGTGTGGTTGGCTATTCGCCACCGCATCAATGCCAGCAGTTGTGCTGTTTGCACGGCACCGACCGCAGCGCCCGGATCAAGTGACGGTGGTACAAATTCCGTGGACAGCAAGCGGAGCTAGAACTCACACGTTTGAGGTGTCTCCCAGCGACATAATCAAGCTTTCGATGTCTGATATAGAGGCACAGCCATTCAAGTTAAAGGCTGCTGCAATAGGCCGAAGACGTGATATTGCTTTGCTTGATTCGCTGACGTCGTCATATACCACCTTGGGTGCTCAGTTTACGAAACTGGGTACAGAGTTGAATGTCGGCATGATTCGCGGTTTACCCGCCAACCAAACTCGTGATGCACGCCAACTGAAAAACTTGGAACTGCTAGAAGCAGATAGCATAAGACCATTTCAGATTCCCGATGACCTACCACCGCTCAAACTTTCCAAGGCGCAGTGGCCAAGGTCAAGAGATATTTACCGTGCCCCGATTCTCATCGTCAAGGAAACGCTGAGTGCCGGGCCTCGCGCTATCGTTGCGGTAGCAGATCGCGATTTAGTCTATACAAATGCTCACTTCGGCGCAGCAATGCCGATTGCCAAAAGTCAGTCCGCACATCTACTCGCCGCGATACTGAGTTCGTCGCTTGCCTCTTGGTTCTTTCTGATGGCAGCGTCAGAGTTTGGCATCTGGAAGAGGAGACTGCTCCGGCATGATGTTGCGCTACTACCGACTCCAGACTTGGCTTTATCTGTTAAATCGGAAGCTGGAAAGCGGTTATTGCGGATCGAGAAAAAACTACAACATAAGGATGCCACCACAGAAGATTGGCACGAACTAGATGATGCAGTTTTCGATCTGTACAGTCTTGATGCCACTGATCGTGTTGTCGTTCGTGATGGTCTGTTTCGTGCCAGTTGGCAGTGGCAAGCTGGTAGAGAGGAGTCATCAGCCAGTGCGAATACACTCGTAGACCTTACCCGATATGCAGAAATATTCTTAAACGAGATCGGCGGCTGGCTTTCGGCTCGTAACAAACGACACATAAACGCTGAAGTTTTCGATTTGCCAAATAGCTCTGCACTCAGAGTCGTGCGCTTCATTCTTGAAGACGGACCTGGTAAACCAACGGTAGAAGTCGTGAACCCGGAAGGTGAACTAAACGACATTATCGCTAGCATCGGCAAGCGTCTGAAAGTCCAACTCGCCACCGCGCTTAGCTGCGAGCGTGAGCTACGCATCCATGGACGCAACGAGGTTGTTATTATCAAGCCCGCAGCACGGCGTTACTGGATGGGCATCGCCGCACTGGAGGATGCCGATGCCGTGATTGCGGAAAGCTTTACAGGGGGCAATGCTTGAGAATCCCTTATGAAGCACCACCGCCCTTGGGCAGAGAGTTCATCGAGCTGACACCTGACGTTTCCGCCGCGATATTGCTCACACTACTTGTTGGGTGGCAGAAAGCCCGTCGTTTTGCTGATGTTAATTCTCAAGCAGGCGAAGTGCTGATGACGGAACGTTTGCGGGATGGTATGCGAGACGGGCTGAAATCCGGAGGACTTCCGTGGGGCAAAATGCTATTGGTACTGCCTGGTACAGAATCACGATCCAATACCACAGTCATAATTCCTGATGGTCGAACGGACATCCCGCTGATGCTGATTGCAGTCTTCTTGAGAACACAAGAGCACGACCCTCATGCGATTATCGAGTGCAAGCGCATTGCAGGCTCCGATGCGAATCTGTGCCGCGAATACGTGCAGGAAGGAATTAACAGATTTTGTTCTGGGAAGTATGGACAAAACCATGCGGTAGGTTTCATGGTCGGCTACCTTATCGCAGGCACAGATGAGGAATCCGTTGATGGAATCAATGCACACCTCACGCGAACTTCTCGCAAAGCAGAACATCTTGCTCCCGCCGACTGTGGTGAAGGATTAGTGAGTTGGGTTAGCCATCATGGCCGGGCAGCCCCAACATCTCCGATCAAGTTGCATCATTCCTTCCTTGATCTCCCCTATGGGGCGCAATCCACATTACCGCCCGTGTCGTTATAGCTGTTACCCTCTAGTCCGTTACGACCACCCCCATAATTATGCTGTTAGTCCACGTTACAGTATGCTGGGTAACGTGAGTATGCTTTGTAGGTCTTCCTAGACCGGGGGAATGAGTCATCTTCTACCCCTACTCACGTCACAAATGACTTGGGGTGTTTCTTGATTATCCGCGCATTCACACGTACCCTGCGAACATCTAGTCCAAAGCTGTATAGGAGAAATTCATGGCAGAGAGCTCAAAGGCAGGCGCTTCAAATATTGTTCTCCTACCTCAAAAAGTATCTAGCAGATCGTCCGAGAAGAAATGGGGTAAGGCAGTATGCAACCTTGGGTTTAGCATCATCCCATCGCTCATATTTCGGGCTCAAGCTCGTCTCGGCTTGAATGCAACGCAACTTGCAGTGCTACTGCAATTAGCTGATTACTGGTGGGATCAGGAGCGCCATCCCTACCCAAGTAAAACAACACTTGGCGAACGACTGCAATTGGGCCCTAGACAAGTTCAGCGATATATCGCAGAACTTGAAGAGGCCGGATTCGTAAAACGAATTGAACGATATGCCCAACACAAAGGAAGGCTTATAAATCATTATGATTTATCTGGCCTCGTCGCTAAGTTGAAAAAGCTAGAACCAGAATTTCGTGAGGCCGAGGAAAGAAGAAAACAAGTATCAAAACGCGGTGGTTTACGAAATATGAAACAACTAGAACAATGAAATTAAGCGGCGTAGCTCAGTCGGATGGAGCGCTTTGCTTACGATATATCAGGTGACTAGACACCGCCATGATATAGGCAAAGAGGTCGCAGGTTCAAGTCCTGCCGCCGCTACCCTAATATGTGCTGTTATGACTTGGTCTGACAGGCGCTGTCAGATCCCTCCTTTCCTGACCGCGCCTCAGCCGGTGGGAATTCGCCCAACCCGCTCACATGTGTTTTCTTTTTATCCGCCTGTAATGCTGGCTTGCAAGGTTCTTCTTCTCCTGCGCCAACTGCTCTTGATGCCGCAAGCCTGCCGGACTATTCAGCCATGCACGTGCCGCTTCAGGATTTCGACGCGCCCACTTGTCAAACTCTTGACCGCGCAAGATGACGTCATCGGACGTCCAAAACTGATTCGGCTGTGATTCTGATTGAGACTCGTCAGAATCTTCACTCAGGTACATTAGTGGAGTGCCAAATGGCTTACATAGCGCCTCACCCATTTCAGGAAACAATAAACCTAGCAACCGATCATAGACGGTCTCGCGAACAAAGGTCTCCTCCCCTTTCTTAATACTGGCTTTAACCCCATCGCGCCATTGGTCCACCTTCTGCGCCTGCTCTACGGAAAGCTTCGGGCTATAAGTTCTCACCGCAATCAAGTAGTAGGTATGCCATTTCAATGCAGCCAACCCTCTATCACAGCGAATCGAATTAATGACCGCCCATGCGTTATCAAATTTGTATTCAACGCCGACACCACGACGGATTGATAATACTCTGGCGATGATAGTACGTAGCGGATGCTGATCCAGCACCGAAGCAGCAGCATAGCCATGTACCTCAAGGGCATGAACTGCTTCCTGCACCTCCCCCTGCTCCTTTTGCAAAAGGTCAGAATCAGCCACTGACTCGCCAGCCGCCAATTGCGCTTGCCAGCGCTGCTGATACGCCACCAAGAACCGCCGTGCCCACTCTGATGCAGGTACATTCCGTATCTCTTGTCGCCTCTGCACTTCCTCCTCAGCCGCTGTGGCCTCGCGTCTCATGATGCCTAACAGATGCTGTTTCTCTTCATCTAGCTTTGGATGATAAAGCCAACGCTTGCCGGCAATCTCGCTGACCACCAAGTTCGTCAATTCCTCTCGTGTCACCACCCCGCCCATTCGGCCGATATCGATCTCGAGAGCTGGAAAACCAAGTGATGAGATACGCTCGACTCGCTCGTCACCAATAGGATTTGTAACTGTGACCTCGATGAGCATGGATTGCGTCCAGCCGTCATCACCCACCCAAGACACAACCACATCCGGCACCGAATGGCCAAGATGAACCTCGAGATCAACTGATTTCAGGGATACCTCAATCTCGGGCGTGGACCACCTTCTCCGGTCTACAAATCCATCGTTTCGTTGCAACTGCGCCTCAACAAACAAGCCCGGCAGGCAAATCCTCCTTTCGCGCTCCAAAATTGCCTTCACTTCGCGGTGAAGCAAGGTCTCCCTTCGTTCTGTCCGTGTAAGCTCATCAAGCTCAACTCCGGGGGGCAACCAGTCGAGTGCATCAGCCGCATGTTGGCATGCCACCGCCTCGGCTTCGCGATCAAGTTCGGCATCCGCCCAATGCTGCGTCCAACATGCATTGGACCAGGCCAGTTCGAGTCGCTCAAAAATTTCTTTCGGCGACATCATCGCAAGCGCCGGATCGTCCACCTCCAGCTCAATCCTTGCTAACAGTGCATCCTCGCCGGAAATCCGTGATATTTGCCCCTGTCCGATCAACTGAACAAGCAAACGACGTCCGTCATCAAGGGTCAGGACTGCTGTCGCCTCATCCCGGAACTCACACTCATTGATCCCCACAGCCTCAGCGGGCCGGTCAACCCAAGCATCGAAATATCGCCCACTCAATCCCTCGATATCTCGAGACCGGCGGCGGCGCGGAAGGGTAATGAGATCTTGCTTACCAAACATTTCGGCCAGTGCCTTGCGAGCCGCCACAATCACGCAGTGCTCGCGTGCCGCGCCCTCTGGATGGCGGAAATGCGGTCGTTTCACGAAGGTGGCTTTCGCGGCATTTACCGCGACTAGTGGCAAATTGCAGCTTGGGCATTTGCAGTTTGACTTGTTGCCACGGTGCGCCGCATCAAGCTGGAGTATGTAGCGAGGCTCGCCGGTATCATTATCAACAGCCCATGCCATGATTAGATCAGCCGAAGATAACCGCTGATTACGACTCGGCGTCACAACCAGCTCCGTTTGCGATTGAAGAGTCATAGTTCTACCAGAAGTAAGAAGTCGCAGGAGTAAACATGAGCGAAACGACCAAGCAGATCAGTCCAGCGTGAACCCCGGATTTCGTGCCAGGGCAGCCATCGCTTCCTCACGAGCAGCTGCACCTTGTGCATTGGCAAGAAATATCTTTGCTTCACGCATAATGCATATTTCTTCATGTGTTTTCGGCACAACAAATATTTCACGATTTGGAAGCGGAATGGGCTTCATTTCTGGCCGAAACTTTGCACTGGAATTAAGGTGGTCTAATACGTGCTGAAAGCATTTGATATCGAAATACTCAGTTCCACCGCCTTCTTCGATTCCCTCCTCAAGCTCTAAGCGGTATTCGGCAAACAAATAGTGAAGATGTTTTTCAATATCAATTTCTTTATTCTCCGAGTTCAGTTCAATACACAAACTATTTTCGAGATCAAAATATTTTTCTTGCAGTGCAGCTAAACGATGATAGAAGTCCCTTGCTCTTCCGATCTTAAAGCGGGATTCTGTTTTGTGTTTTAGTAAGTAAACGTAATGCACAGCCCCCCCAATATTTCGACACTCAGTTAAATAGTTGTGGCACCCATCTGCTCAATCTGCCTTCGGATTTCGACAGGATAAACCTGTCTTTTGTATAGCTGCACGATCATTTGCTATTTCCTGTCCTATACAAAATTCAATGAATTACCGGTAGTACTGACGAGTAATCTCAAAGCTGACCGCCTCTGGCAGTGCGAATCTCATCGGCGACAATTCACGCAACCTCAAACCCTCACTATTCATTGCCAAGATCGTATCCCAATCCTCAGCTTCCAAGAGCTTCAGCCATTTTTCGGCTCGCTCTTTACTCTTTGGGACATTCTTCCATTGATCAAGCACCGCGAACACCTCTGACGCCCATTTGGGATCTTCCTGGATCTGCTTAATTGCCTCACGACAAAATATCAGCTCCATCTTGGCCATCTTTAAGTTGTGAGCAATGCTCCACCAATGTCTGTAGCCAATATCACCATCCGCCAATCCTTCCTGAATCAAGGTACCCACCTCGGCGTTGAATTCATCGTCGCTGAGGGCAAGCGCTTGAAGTGTGTCGTCATCATCATAAGCTTCGTACATATTGCCTCCTGATCAGATATTAAGCATATTTGCCCATCAATGCAAAGTTCATGTTTGTTATCAATTGGTTAATTAACGCCCGATTAACACTTGCCGAATCCTATCGACCCAACCCGGGGGACTTTTGCTGCAAAAGAATGCGCCCATCTCTTTGAAGGGTGACCATGTCGCCGACCGCGAGTGTTGGGCTGACAATTGGAGGATGCACAGCTATGGATCTGCCCAAGTTCAGGACAACGCCATCCTCGGTCACATGCAGTACTGTATAGACCGCCTTGCCGCCAGCTGGAAGCCCAACTATCTTCTTGCCAGTTGTTCTGGCCAGATCTTCCGCCCAGCTCCTTGCGTTCAAACCGACCTGTGCGCCAGCCACATGGAAAACTGGCGCAGCTTGCTCGGCAGGCTTTGTGGGTGTCGGCCGCATCTGCGCCGCCGCAAGCAGGTGGTCTTGATAGGCCTTCAGAGCTGGATTTGTGAACTTGACCCCGAGCCGTTCTTTCACCGCGATCTCAACGGCCCGGCGCTGGAAGTCCTCTGGGCCAGTCAACGTCAGTTCAGGCCCGAATTTCGACGCTGCAAATCGAAGAGCCGTAGCAATTGCCTCTGGATCATGCGCTGCAGGAGCATTCAGCTCGACGCGCCTGGATAACGCCGAATCTGTGATCTGCCGGTCATCCCCAAGATGGTAAACGACCGAGCCTGAGGGCTCGATGTGATGAGAGAATTGCAGCCGTCTAACTACCAGGTACTCCTCGCCGCGAATGGCGGCAATGATCTTGAGCTTCTTGGCCTCCTGCTTCCGCGACAAATCCGTGGCATGCGTGGAAGCGTGGGCCTGAACAAATCCCAAGGCAACATCGTCTCCCTTTCGTGATTCTCGAATCAGGTAGTCTCTGAAAGTGCTCCCAGGTGCCTTCTCTGCCAGTTCCTGATATAGGGCAGTGCGTTCATGCTTGAATCGTGTGGCCAGCTCGGTCATTTGCACAGCATGCTGCATCTTCAGTAATGAGATGGCTGCAAACTTGTCCGCACCGGCAATCGAAGCCCGAAGCTGGGCCAGCTCCTGTCGCTGCTCCCCACGAAGCGACTCGCGAATTGCTTTATGCTCTGAACGAAGCCGCTGAAGCTCTTCGGTCTTGAAAGGCAGGAAGTCCCTCTTGGCCGCTCGCCACTTCTCATATCGGCTGGCAGCCTTCGGATTAACTGGTGCGGGCTCGTATTGCGCATTCGCCGAGGCTTGCCTTTCCCTCCCCGGTTCGAACGGGCCGAACCGTGCGACAAGGCCTTTCAGGCCAACCCTTGAAAGCTGCATACCGCCTTTGCCCTCAATTGGGCAAATCATGAATCCGGCGCCCTTCTGCTTGATTGCGCAACCATACGCTGCGGCAGTTGAATGCAACTCCTTCCAGCTTTTCGCATACTTGAGCCTGTCGCCGATCCGCATTTCCTCTGCCCAGGACTGGAAGGTCTTCTCGCCGGCATGGATCTCGACTGTTTGGGCTCGATCAGTCTTGATGGACTTCAGCCCCTTCCTCCGCTCCCGTTCATTTTTTGGCACCTCAACAATCTGCCCATCCTCGTCTATTCGATGAAGGCCGTTGTCACGAATCAGGTGGTGGCGTATCTCGATCTCCCTGGCAACTCGGTCACGTATCGTCTGATCGTGCCAGAGCTTATTCAACCTGTGACCGTCCTTACTGATTCGCGATGCGATTAGATGGACGTGAAAATGACCATTGTCTGAGTGAAGAAAGCTGACCCAGAGGTTCTCTTTGAGGCCAAGTGCAGACATCATTGAATCCTCCGTATCGCGAATAACTGACTCGGTTGGCCTTGTCTGATCGAAGGAAAACAAGAAATGAGCAATTTTGCTCTGCTCGCCTGCGCGCGTGTTCATATCGCAGCACGCTTGCATCTCTTTGCTCGCAAGCTCGATGAGTTCCAGCATTTCTGCCGGCGACCTGCTTTGATACACACCATCATCCACGAGGCCAAAGTTTGAGAGCCTAGTACGGAGCGATTTACCCTGAAGGACGCCGGTAGCCCTGTCCTTCTTAAGCCCCTCACCATATTTGAGCACGGCCTTGGCCGAACTAGCTCCATCCCGGCGTGATGAGATACGCTTGGTGATCACTTGGACTTACCTATCCTCTGCGCGACCTCAACCACACTCTTCTGTGATTCCTCAATTTGGCGTAATAGCTTCACAACGTCGTCGCGCGTCTTGATAGCCGGAGGCTGTTGTTGGAAGGATCCCGCCAGCCACCCTTTCAATAGCCCCCCTAGGCGGCCAAGATCGGCGCGCAATGTAGCCAACTCTTGAATTGCGTTCTGGTCTGCCAATGACTTCGGTTTAGAGCCAAATATTGCCTGCCGGCAAAGCTCGCCAACAGACACTCCAAACTCTAAGGCGCGATCCTTCAGAACAACCTTCTCGTCGGGCGTTGCCCTAACCTGGATCAACTTGGTTTTCTTGCGCGACTCGGAAGCCATATCCATTCCTCTCCAAACGAATCCTCTGTCTATCTGCCCGCCGCAGGCGCAGGACAACCATCACGAATAAGGCGCAGCCGTTGAGTGTGGTTTCTACGCGGTATCACCGCGTACCGTCCTGCCCTCTGCTTAGATGCGCGAATCCTACTTCTACTGGGGCTTGAGTCTCGAAAGTGAGCGCGAAACCATAGAAGCCGAGCGCGAAGACAACATGAATAGATTTGGCAATCGCAGATACACATACTGCACTCAACGAAATGCGCAGCGAATCACAGCACGGCGCAAAAAATCACAACAACTCACAGGCAGATAGGGCAGATGGACGAGCACCAGGACAAGGACAAAATCATCGAATCGCTGCGAGCGCTTTCGACTGGGCGGAATCGATCCGTGACTGCGCGGGTTCGCGAAATCTTCGACGAAATTGAATCAGCCCTGCGGGCCGGAGTTCGCATCAAGGATGTCCATAAGGTACTAGCTGACAATGGATTCGGGGGGACTTTGCGCGCCTTCGAGGTGGCGATCCATCGCATCCGCAAGGCGCGCGCCAGATCAAATACAAAGTCCGCAAAATCGCCCGTCCAGACAGCGCGTAGGAGTAGCGCTCCAACTCCATCCCCAACCTCAACTCCAACTAATGATGAGAAGGATCTATTGGCCGACGCATCCCTAAATCGGCACAAAGCTAAGGCATTGCAATACGCGCCAGACGATGACGCAAACCCTCTTCTCAAGCATTGATTTTTTCAACCACCGAAAGGAACTGCAAAATGAGCAACCTGCTGCAAAACCTCCAAAGCCGAGCCAGAATTGCCGTGATTAACGTGTCTGGAAACGCCGGCAAAACCACCTCAGCGCGGCATCTGATTGCTCCACGACTCAACGCAAAAATCATCAGTGTCGAATCGATTAACGGAGACGAGTTCGAGACGGATGCGATCAAGGGCAGACAATTTGGTCAACTGATGGAAGCTATCGCGGTAATGGATGGCAGCATCGTTTGTGACGTCGGCGCGAGCAACGCCGAGGTATTCATTGGCAAGATGCAGGAATACGCCGGATCGCACGAGGACTTTGATTACTACGTCGTGCCGTGCGTGCCGGACAAGAAACAAATCAGGGACACGATCACGACGATCGAAGCTCTATCCGACACTGGCGTGCCTGCAGACAAGATTCGCGTCGTTTTCAACCGCGTTGAGCACGAGGATGATGCAAATCAGGTGTTCGCATCCATCCTGAAATATTGGGACGCCGAGCGCAAATTCACTTTGGCCAGGAATGCGGTGATCCATACGAGCGAGCTGTTCGCCAAAGTCCCGCCCGGTGTAACAATCACCCAGATCATCGCAGACGACACCGACTACAAATCGCTGCTCAAGTCCGCCACGAGCGCCGCTGAGAAGCAAAAGTACAGTCGACAGATCGCCGTTAAACGTCTGGCTACAGGCGTCAACAACGAACTGGATCAGGTGTTCGAGGCGCTGTTCGGCGAGGACGCGGCATGAACAAGGGATCCGCGCTGGATGCACTTATGGCCGAGCTCTTGGGTGACGTGGGCAAGCTGCATGACCAAGTTGCCAAGCTCAACTCGCTCGTCCCATCAACCGCAAAATCCTACGAGGCGATGAATCGGCAACTCTTGGCCGACCGCGCGCGGATCCTCGAGTCGCTCAAAGACATCAACGTCGTTGCACCAAAACCATCCAGCGAGCGGGCAGTAATGATCACCGTAGTGATCTGCGGCACTGTTCTTCTCGCGTCGATGGCGGTGGGCATGCTAGTCGGACTGAACATGTCGCGTAAGGACAAGGCAATTCAGTCCGCGTGGGCCTACAGCACTGACATCACGATGCTTGCAGCGTGTACCGGCAAAGGCTGGCGCATCGAAAACGTCAGGGGGGAGACATATTGCATGCCGCATCCCTACACAGCGAGCGACGGTAATCGATACGTAGCAGGCTGGCGAATAGCAAAGCAAGCAGATTGAAGCGGGTTGGGCTGGTGCGCTAACACCAGTCCAACCCTGACCAAATCACCTACACGGAGGTAGACATGGCTAGCAACATTTTACCAAAGCAATTGGGCAGCGCTTACGACCAATCAGGCAGCACCTTAACACCAGAGTCGGCGTACAGAATTCCGCGAACTGTATGGATCGCGATTCGCAGTCGTGCCCCCTCGTGGGGGACTGGCCCTGCTGCATCAAGGATTCCTTTCGCCGACATCGAAGCTAAAAGGCACGCATTCGTCGCAAAGTACGGGAGCGATGGCTTGGAGCCAATCACGAATTGAAGGGATATATGTCATGAAAAAGTATTCGGAATTTCAGCAGCAGGTGCGCAAACTACTCGACAAGAAACTCACGCCCAAAGTATTTGCATTCCTCATGGTTGCCATGGTGATCATCAACATTTTTGTGATGATCAGCAGCGGGGCACTGGAGGTGACGCCATGAGACGGTTCATTCTTGTCATCCTGGTGTGTTGCCTCCCGGCACTTGCTACAGCCGCCACAGCAGACCCAACCGGCACCAGCTACGAGTGGATCAAGACCGCAACATCTGCATTGAACGCGAATCTGACCTCCATCGGTTTGAGGTTGTTCTATGTACTAACACTGGTGCAATTCACGATCACGTTGATTGGTGCGGTCGGGAATGGTGAGATTGATCTTGCAGTGGGTAAGGTCGCGAAAGGCATTCTGTGGATGCTGTTCTGTCTGTACCTGATGACGAATAGTGTTGCCTATAACTTTATTGCCAACACCGTTCAATATTTCCTGAATAACGCGATTTCGTGGACGACCTCGACCAGTGCCGACTTTTCCAGCAATGGTGTGATTGCTGCTGGGCTTTCTGGCTACAGCAACACTGTAATGGCAATTCAAAAGACGGTAATGGCCACCGTGCCAAGCAGCTGGTCGTCCATCCTGCAGGGTGGAGCTGCTGTGTCACTTGCCGCTGCAATTATGGCTTCAATCACGCTAGGGGTGATTTTTTTGACCATTTTATTCTGCACGGCGTATGTGGCTCTCAAAGTCTTCATGATCAAGGTTGAAACTGCGCTGATCCTTGCTCTCCTGCCGTTTAGCTTGGCCTTGTTGGGGCTGAGTGCACTGCGAGACCAAGGATTCGCCCCCTTCAAGTCGATGCTTGCTCTGATCTATCGAATCATCATCCTGGGCGTAGTCGTCGGTGGCATGGCCAAGGTCGGTGCCAACCTGAACACATATGCCAACAGCGAGGCCGATCCCAACATAGTGCAGATGGCCTTGGTGGCCGTGTTCGGGTATCTCCTGTTGGCATTCATCGCGTTCAAGGCAGATCAAATTGCAGCCGCGCTGGCAAGTGGATCCGCGAACCTTGGCAGCGGCGACATGGTTGGAGCCGCCATCGCCGGCGCGGCCGCAGGCGGTGCCGTAGTGGCTGCAATGCAGGGTGCACTGGGCGCCGCTAGCGGTGCGGGCGCTGCATCACAATCGATGGGTGACTTCATGAAGAAGCTGGGGGGCGAAGGCTCGATCAGTAATGCCTCCAAGAGCGGAACCGGCGCTATCCAGGATCCGTCCCCTGCCCCAACGCGTGCTATGGCAACAATTGCCGACTCCCCAGGCCCCAGTTCGTCTAAGTCCACAAGCACGTCTGCTGCGCCTCAACGAAACCAAGCGGAGACTGCCTCCAACGTGAGATCAGATCAAGCCAGCGGTACGAGCAGTAAGTCGGCGGGCACACCTGAACCATCGTCGCAGGCCCCCGGAACAACCTCTACAGTCACGCAGCAAGACTCGCAGGGAACTGGAGGCGTCCATTCCTCCCCAAGTGCAGTCCAGGCACCCGGCGAACCTCAACCGCCTCTTGCTACGTCTTCCCAAAACTCCTCGCCGACAAACAACATCGGCGATGCCCCGCAGCGTGGAAATGGAACTGGCCTATCCCATGAACCGATAGCCACCAATGACAATTCTGCTGCTGCGCCTGCCACCATCGGCGGAGCCCCCCTGCGGGAAAGCGGATCTGGCAAGCCGACAGATCCAGCAAATGCACCGAAGCGCGAGAAGACCACTGCCGATCAGCTCAAACAGCACCTGGGAAAGCTGGCCGAGCAAACCCAGCAAGAACGTCAGGCGACGCAGGTCTCAATCAACACCCACCAGCACGACTAAGGAGGAAGCAATCATGAAGCTGATTTACGTCATGTACACCCTTGCACTCGTTCTAACAGCAAGCGTTGCCCGCGCAGAATGTGTAGCGCCCGACGTTTACACAAACGGTACCGGGGTAAGCCTCAGCGGACTCTGCACGGCCTTGAGTACTGGCGAAATTGCGGCCAGTACTGCAAGCATGGATGCTGCGACAAATGAATTATCCCTGACGCAGTTGAAGAGCTATGCAATGCAAGCAGAGCAACTCGCCCAAGAGACACTGGCCACACAAAACGCGATCATTCAGGCAGAGCTCTTAACGCGGCAGTATCAGGAAAACCCTCTTGAAGCCGTCATTCCCAACGTCACTAAACTCATCGCTAACAATGAGCGCATAGCAAAGCTGGCCAACGAAATTGCGAACAATATTTCAAACGTCGGCACCAACGCGCTGAAGAATCTGGAAAACCCTTCATCAATCGGTCTTGGTGAAGGGTCTCGATTCCAGATCTGGAGCGACATGCGCAAACAACAGGCCATGAAGGCCTACGAGTTGTCGAAAGCTTACTGGGATGGCGCACAGGATCGCAATGAAAACATCAACAAGGTGATCGAGAGCAGTGCGGTGGCTGCGGGTGATACGGCCAACCTGAAAGTCGTGTCAAGCGCGACAGCCCAATCGCTACAGTTCCTCCAGTCCATCCAGGAAACGCTGAACAGCATAATGTCTGGCCAAGCAAATGACACAGGGAAGGAGATTGCCGACGAAATTGCAGCAGCAAAGGCAGGTAAAGGCATGGCAGATGAAGGATTCGGCCCCCCGCTCGACATTCCGTCAGATAGCTACATGGGGCCGGGCGGTCGCAACAGTAAGCCGTTTTGAGGAGGACTCCATGAAACGCAACCTCATTTCCCCCCTCCTTCTGGGAACCTGCCTGATTTGCTCTCCCGCAGTAGAAGCCAAGGCAACGGCAACAAGATTGTGCGTCGCTCCTGACTGCTCCCGGATAGAGATCCGCGTCAGCTTCGAGGCAGGGGCAGACGCAGGCAAACCAGGCGCCTTCGGAGTGCTTGCCACGACCCGTGAAAACAGCCCAAAGACAGGTGTTGGCAATGCTGCCTATTGGACAACCAGTGGCGGCTGGTTGCCGTTGCGACATGGCGAGCTAGTAAGTCCTGCAACCCCATTCTTCGCGCGTCTCCCAGGCAGCAAAGAGTACGTGATCTTCGAGGGCACGAAAGAAGACATTTGCAGGCTCTCCCAAGACCGGTCATTCAACGTCTTTGCCTGGCATGTCGGGCTGAGTCAATCGCAGTTCCAAGGCATAGAGAGTTTCATGAGTAAGTATGAAATCGATGGCTGGCAAGCTGACAATTTATTGAATTCGGTGTTGTTCTATGAGGCCAACAAACAACGCAAGGTCAGCCTCGTCTATACCGTGACGTGCCCTTCCGGGAAATAGCCCTCATGGATACCCGGAAGAAAATTGACTTTGCGAAGCTGTTTCTAAGGTCTCAGATCTCTGTTCTCGATGGTGATGAGCAGGAGCAGAGAAAAAGAATTGAGGCGATCCTGAAGGTGATGAGATCAGAGGGCTACACATATGAGCAGATTGCCGAGTTCCTTGGCCAACATCTGGAGATTTCGGTACAGCCTGGTCAGACCAGAATGGCAATGCAAGCCATGTATCAAGAAGCCCTTCTCAATTTCATCATAGCCGCTGATCGACGAGACAAGGCCTGCGCAACTTGTCCGCTTCGAACGTTTCCATTTTCCATGGAACTTAACCCCACAACCCCTCATAAGGAATAACGATGAAAAACAAGTTTGCCAGATTGATTGAAGTCCTTTTCGTTCTCGCAGCCATCACGCTTTCCACTGCGCCGGCCGCCTCTGCAGACATCTTGCCGAACGATCCTGACTTTGGGTTCAAACACGACATCAAGCAATTTCCGACCGGATCCAAAGTCGCTCTGATTTTTCAGGGTGACACCATGATGGGCAAAACCAGGTTTGGCGTATCAACTGACAATGTTGATACGAACATTGAAATGCTCACGAAGTACATGAAGTGGGCCGAGCTGGCTCAACAGCGTGGTGATGATCTCAACAAGGAAATTGGCGTGGTTCGAGGTTTCGATTTTGGCCTGTTCGACTATTGGAACAGGTACGAATTCCAGACGAACAAAACGCTGGCCGGCAACAGCTACGTGATCTGTATCCAACCTGGGAAGAAGCTGTTTGGGATGTTCCGACCAGGTAGTGTTGATGACAACACTCAGGCTGCAGGCCCACTCGATTTCAGGACTTGTTTCAACAAAACGGCAGTCCAACAGATCATTCAACGGATGCAGGACTTTAAGGAAGGAAAAATGAAAAGCAATGCTGATGCCGCTTCTGACTACAAATAACCCGCCCCTCATTCTGCCCTGCCTAAACCGGCCTCAGGCCGGTTTTCTTTTTTCCTGGTTACGGCATTCCCAAAATTTCTTTCGCCTTTGCCAATCCAGCTCCCCTCTGCTCATTCGCTGAATTGCTCGCGTTATTGTTATAGATACAACTACTATTAGGACGCAGGGTATCGATAGGGCTTTGATACCCTATCGATACCCTATCAAGACCATGAACACGCAGGCTTTCAAGGTATTCGTCTCTCCAGTCTGTTGGGATAGCCTGAATTTGCTTGCAGGCATTTTGGCGCAGCTTTGGTGAGAAAGCGCCGGCAGGCGAATTGTGAGTCCACCACACCCTGACCCATATCCAACCGTCATGGTTAAATCTGATCAGTTCCTTACATTGCAGGCGCTCAGTAACCGTTATCAGCTGCTCGCTTGTCCACCCCATCTCGGCAGCACCGATTCGCCACACGATTTGGTACACACCAATGATGTTCGATGATGGGGACGTGAGGTAGTAAAGTAGAGTTGCCTTTTCTTCCTGGCTCAAATCACTCGTGCGCGGGTCACGCCAGAACGAATCGCTGATGGTTCGCTGCCTCATCTGCCCCTCCCGCTTGATTTCAATGCTGGTGACTGCTGTAGCTGTTGTGTGAGCGCGACCAAGGATGCGTTAGCCGCCAACAAACGTGGTGAGACCTCGATTGGCCGTGTGACCACCTCAACAAGGTCAGCGACCCCAGCCCCCTTGGCCAGCCACATGACCAGATCTTGGGCTGCACACTCTGTGCCGCGACGTGGCGGCAATTGCGATGGTTGTTTGGTGGAGAGGAAGTAGATCCTGTTAGTTGACACCCTGAGTACATTCGCTAGATCCTTGGCAGTCAGTAATGCGGGGTAGGGACTTAGATCTATCCTGATCTTTGACGTGTTATGGTTATAGTCAGACCGTATCCAGGCGTCAGCAACAGGGCGCAAAAATAGCTTGTGTAGCCCCGGCTTATAAAACGGAGGCAACATACCTGTGTGCGCCCGCGCTCGTACGGTCGAGGGTGCCTTGCCGAGGTATTCGGCCATTTCCTTTTCGGTCACGATGAGATCGCATAGACCGCTAGCGTCACCGGTCATTATTGACCTCCTGCGCTAACGTGGCGTGGCTAGGATTCTGCTCCCATTTTTCCACGTCCGATTCACGCCACGCCACACGCCCAGGTGACAATCGGACTGGCGCAGGGAATAAATTTTTTTTAATGAGACGATAAATTGTCGATGTGGACAGCGTGCATCTTTGCTTGACACTGGTAAGTGGCAAATACATGTAACCCTCGCATGTGCGTTAACCGCAATAAAATTGCGCGCTTTTCGCGAGGTCGCCTAAATAGGCTGGTGCGGAATTATCGAGCCTCGCGGAGCGCGAGGGGGTGACGAGGAGGATCTAAGGGGACAGGGAGTGGAGCGTGGACAATTGATTCCCTTAAGCCGGTAATCTTGGTGGCGAATGCTCCGCCTTTCGACGACGGCAAAATCATCATGACTCCCATTGCGACCCAATAAGGAGTCCACAGAACTGACAGCGCAGCTATGATTGCGAAAGTAATAGTGGCAACACCAACCCAGAATGATGCGTGAACACAATCCAGATATAGCGCCCCCAATAACATCACGATGAACACGGAGGCTATCGACATCCCGACGAACCACGGCCATGTGGATCGAAGTCGCTCAGATACCTTGTCGCGTGAATTGATCATGTCAAAAGTTTGCACATGAACTCAGTCAGTGTCAACAAATTTCAGCAATGTTTACTATTTGAATTCATGCACTTATGAAGTTGCGAGTGCATGAATTCATGCACTCGCGTTATGACTTCCGCCTCACGTCCCAGAAGGTGTGGTTCATGTTGCGTTCAATCTCCCGGATTTGCGCCGTGGCCTCCTTGGCTTGCTCCTTGGTGATCTTCCCAGCCTTGGCGAGGCGCTGAATCTCGGCAAGCTGCTTGGTTCTATCCTCGAAGCGTTGCCGGTTCAGTTTGAGCCCGTCTATGAACAGCTTGGTGATCATACGTACCAGTTCCGGGTAGTTCTGGCAAAACTCGATGGCAGGGCGCGCGGAGTCTGTGACATTCATCCATTCGGCATGTTCGTCAGCCAGCTGGTCGAAATGCGCCGGGGCAATGATACTTTTGTCGGGGATGCCGCTGTTGGTCACGCCGACGTCCCGGTAAACCTTCCTCGCCAGTTCTGAGCAGTAGGCGAAATTCGTGGCCGATTTCTTGGACGGAAGGATCAAGTAGGGCTGCGCCAAGTAGAAGGTGCAAGCCCTCATGATGCCGTCGGTGTTGGCCTGGCCAACCGACTTGTGCCGTATTACGCGCCATCCCGGTTCGGCATCAGCAAGAACCTCCGAGACGATCCGGTTTGACACCCCTTTCTTAGGGACTGCGTCTATGCAGATGAAGTCCGTGTGCACAAGAACGACATGACTAGACTTCGCATTTTTATACAGTGCCCTCTGGGCGCTTGCCAAGGCTTGGTTACTAGTCATCAGAATTACGTCACCCGGCTGCAGCAATCCACCCACTTGGTCGAGTCCTCGCGTAAATTCGTTGTCCTCGTTTCGAATCATGGCTCGAAAGATTTGCAGCTGATTCTCGGGAACCCCGCTTAGCCTCCCCATCATGGTCAGCGCTGCGTCGGGCAGGTTGCGCAAGTCCTCGACGAACTTCGCCCCCTTATCCTCGGAAGCCATTAGTCGGAACACGTCGGCCGCTGCGGCGTTGCGCGCGACCTCCTGCATAGTCGGTGGTTTGCTCATTGGTTTCTTCTTGCTTTCATTCTGACCCTGATCAAATCTGGGCTGCTAACTCACGCGACCTTGAATGGGATCACGCTTGCACCATTCCTCAATGCATCTAAATAGTCGGACCACTCGGCCATCATCCTCTTTCGCTCGGGTAGATACATGAGAAATAGATCTCTCTTGTACGCCGCCTTCACCTTGTTATGTTCGTCATGAGCTAACTGCCGCTCGATCCATTCTTGTTTGTAGCCGAGGTTATCCAGGATCGTGCTTGCCAATGCACGAAAGCCATGCGGAGTCATTTCCTCTCCCGTCCAACCCATGCGCCGCATTGCTGAACGCACGCCGTTATCGGACATAGGACGATTCTTATCTCTTTCGCTTGGGAAAACGAATTTGCCGTTACCAGTGAGAGGCTGAATTTCTTTCAGGATTTGAATTGCCTGTCGACTCAAAGGAACCAGGTGAGGTGCCTGCGTTTTTTTGCCAGTCTTATGAGCCGAGGGAGGAACTGTGATCATCGCAGACTCGAAGTCGATCCACTCCCACTCGAGCTTGCGCAATTCACCTGGCCTCAGAAACACACGTGGCGACAGAGCAAAAGCCGCTCGTACCACATGTGTTCCGCTATAACCCTCAATGTCGCGAAGCAGTTCGCCGACTACTTTAGGATCTGTGATCGCTGCAAAATGATTGTCTTTGCGGTAAGGAGGAAGCGCTCCCTTCAAATCTCCCGATGGATCCCGTTCTGCCAAACCAGAAGCAACAGCATAACGGAAGACCCTGCCACACTCCGATAGGGCGCGATGAGCCGTTTCCAATGCGCCACGAGCCTCAATCTTTCGAATCACAGAAAGCAGCTCTGGAGCAGTAATTTCAGCGACTGGACGCTTTCCCAGCCAAGGAAAGATGTCCTTTTCAAGGCGACCAAGAATCTTGCTTGAGTGGTTGTCTTCCCACTTCAGGCTCAAACGATGTTTTTCAAACCACTCACGAGCGACAACCTCAAATACTGATCGGGCATCATGTTGCTTCTGCTCAGACTGCATCGCCAAAGCCGCCCTGGCCGCCTGTTTAGCTGCCGAAGGATCAACACCCTCGCGAATAGATTGCCGGGCCTTAAAAGCATTCTCTCGGGCAGTAGCGAGCGGCACCAATGGGTACTCGCCAATCGATAACGTTTTTTCCTTGCCGCCAAAGCGGTAGCGCAACTGCCAGAGCTTCGCGCCTGTTGTTCTTACCACCAAGATCAGGCCATCCCCATCAGTTAGCTTGTACTGCTTTTCGGATGGTTTTGCGGCCCGGATTTCTTTATCGCTTAACTTGCCCATTTGCGCCTCGCCAAGGTAGTTCGTTACCCACACTATACCAAAACAGAGGAAATTACCCATTCCATTACCCGCAATGACGTGGGAAAGACTGAGAAATCGTGACACAACCTGACACAGCCTGAGAATGGCGCAAAGGCCGATAGATTAAGGGGCTCGCTGGATATGGGCGAGAAAAAGCCCCGACTAGCGGGGCTTTATTCTATTGTACTGGTGGTGATAGGTGGACTTGAACCACCGACCCCAGCATTATGAGTGCTGTGCTCTAACCAACTGAGCTATATCACCGAAATCTTGCGTGTCGAACCGCTGTTACCGGCCCGCGCTCTTCAAGGAAGGGCGGCATTTTGCTGATTTCACCCCCTCCTGTCAAATTCCGCATGCCGATAGCTTGAGTTCGCTGTCCGGGAACTCCTTTTGCAGCACGCCCAGCTTGTCCGAGGTGCCGGAGTCGAGCTCCTTCATGATGAAGATGGTATAGCGCAATCTGCTCTTGCGCTCACCGACCCTGGCGGTGCGCACGTCCTTGGCGCGCAATGCCGACAGGAACTTCTGAGCAGCCTCTTCGCTCTTGAATACCCCCAGCGAGACCGCGTTCAGCCATTTCCCTTTTTCCTGCACGACGAAGTAATCATTCACCCCGCGCTCTTTCAATTGCGCGATCTTCCTGTCCACATTGGCGCGGTTCTTTTGCGGCGGGATATAGACCCAGAAGCCATGATCCTGCTCCACGGTACGCTCACTGAGATCCCTGCCCAGCTTGAGTGTCGCCAGCGATTCGCGCGCCCGCACCAGATCGCTGCCGGCAAACTCGCCCCATTCGACGCAATTGGCGGGTTTCGGCGCTGCGACCTTTGCCACTTCCGGCACCGGAGCGAGCGCGGGGAGGCTGCGCGCTGTCGGCGCGACAGTTGCAGTTGCCGCCGGCAAGGCAGCCGGTGCTGATGCGGGCGGTATCTGGGTTGGCGGCGGCGGAAGCACCGGAGTGGGAGACAAAGGCAAGGGTACGCCAGGCAGCACGCTCGAAGCGGGCGCCACTGCGGAGGCAGGCAGATATTCCAGCAATTGGACCTTGTCCGCGTTCAATGGCGCCTGCGCCAAAGCCGCATCGACATCCACGGTCAGCGCGCCGCCCCAGCGCATCCAGCCGAACAGCGCCAGATTGGCCAGCAGCAACAATCCCACGATCCACTTCGTCATGCCTTGTTCTCTCCGATGATCTGCAAGCCCTGCAATACCAGGTTATCCACCCGCTCCAGCGGCAGGTCGAGATGTTCTGCCACCACTTCCGCCTCGCCGCCGCCGAGCAGGCAGCGCACTTCGCTGTGCTGTGCCAGCAACAAACCGAACTGGTGGCGCACCGCGCCCAGCGTGGCGCGCAGCATGCCGCTATGGATGGCGTCCG
>DMCN01000082.1 GCA_003445795.1 Gallionellaceae bacterium | reverse complement strand
GGTGCGCAAGCTGGCGGAGAAATCTGCGCAATCGGCCAACGAGATCGATCGCGTAACCAACACCCTGAACCAGAAATCGAACCACGTCGAGGCGACGGTGCAAGCCGGTCTGCGCTCGTTGCAAACCACCCAGGACCAGGTCGAAAAAGTGGCGGAGGTTCTCGCCGGAACAGGGGACGCGGTCAAGCTGTCCAGTCATGGCGTGAGCGATATCGCGGCGTCGGTCAGCGAACAGAGTCTGGCCAGTACCGAGATCGCGCGAAACGTGGAAAAGATCGCGCAGATGTCGGAAGAGAACCATGCCGCTGTGGAGTCCAATTCGCGAGAGATCGTGAACCTGGAGAAACTGGCGCGTGAGCTGCAGACCGCAGCGGGGCGTTTCAAGGCCTAGACAGGCCGGGAGAGAGTCATGCAGAACAAGAACGCATACGTGTCGCAGAAGGAGGTGCCGTTCCCGGCAGGGACCGTGCTGATCTCCAAGACCGACACCAAGGGCATTATCACCTATGTCAACGATGCGTTCGAGACCATTTCTGGCTATTCGCGCGAGGAGTTGATCGGCACCAGCCACAACATCGTGCGTCATCCGGACATGCCGGCGCAGGCATTCAAATGGCTGTGGGATACGCTGAAGTCTGAACATCCCTGGCGCGGTATGGTGAAGAACCGCTGCAAGAACGGGGACCACTACTGGGTGCGCGCCACGATCGCGCCCATCATTGAGAGCGGCGGCATCATCGGTTACGTTTCGGTGCGTCGCCCGCCGACGCGCGAACAGGTGGCCGAGGCGGAAGCGCAGTATCGCGAATTGAACCGGACCGGTGCGCAGATCGTTTCCAGATACGAGAAGTACAAGTTCAAGAACTGGCCGCTGGCATCGAAACTGCAGTTCCTGATCCAGACGACGCTGATCATTGTCTTGACTACTGCACAGCTGTTCATCACGGCCAACTTGCGCGAGGAATCCGAGGCTTTGGCCGAAGACAAGGGGCAACAACTCTCCAATCAGCTCATCGATAGCGCAAACCTGCTGATGGTGACAGGACAGTTTAGCGATGCCAACAACAGGAAACTGCTGATCGAAAAGTCGGCCTCCGGTTCCAATATAAAATCTGTCCAGCTAGTGCGTGCCAAGCCGGTGGTGGATCTGTACGGTACGGGATTGCCGGAAGAGGCGGTCAAGGATGATCTGCAACGCCAGGTCATCGAGAAGAAGAAAGCCAGCGTTGTCTTTGGCAAGGATGAGAAAGGTGCGCCGATATTGANNGTGGTCACTCCCTATCTGGCAGAAAAGAACTTCCACGGTACGGATTGCACCACCTGCCACGCGGCCGCGGAGGGTACGGTACTCGGCTTGTCGGATGTCGTGATCGACATGAAGCCGGACTATGACCGCATCTTCCGCATGGAGATGGAGACCATCCTTGGGCAGATCGCGTTGCAGATATTCCTGTTCTATTTCATCAGGTTCTGCGTGATACGGTATGTGCGAAATCCGGCCACATTCGTCGACCGGGAGTTCCGGAATATCATGGAGGGCAATCTCGATACCGAGCTCGATATCAGCATACGCGACGAGATGGGTTCCCTGCTGTGCGAGATCCAGTCCATGCAGTCTTATCTGCGCACCATGGTGGATGAGATCGTTACGCCGGTGAAGAAGATGCGGATCCGCATCGACGATGTGGATGTCAGAGTGAACGGTGTGGCGAGCAATGCCCTGACCGAACAGGACCATATCCAGCAGATTGCCGCGACCATGGAACAATTCAGCCAATCGGTGGCCGAGGTTGCCAGCATGGCGGCGGACTCGCTCGACGATGCCCGGGTGATGCAGCAGATCGTCACCGAGAACAGCCGCAACATGGAGCTCAGCATCGTGGCGACCGGCAAGGTGGCAACCACGGTACAAGCCTCCAGCAAGACCATCACCGCACTGGGTGAATCCATCCACCGCATCGGCGTGATCGCCAACGCGATCAAGGAGATNNGCGCAAACTGGCCGAACGCACGGCGACCAGCACCAAGGATATCGCCAAGACCATCGCCGAGATCAACACCATCTCCGACGCGGCGGTGAAGTCGATGCAGGATGCGGTGACCGAGGTCGAGGGCGGCATCACGCTGATCCGCAAGAACGGCGAGGGCCTGAAGCAGATCATGAATGCGACAGTGCAGGTGTCCGGCCGTGTCGACCACATCGCCGTGGCATCGAAGGAACAATCGGCGGCGGGCGAAAGTGTGGCGCAGAGTCTGGAGCAGATCACCGGTCTGGTGGACAGCAACACGCATTCCGCACAGGATGCCAAGACCGCCACTGAAGAATTGGCCAAATCGGCCGATGAACTAAGTAAAGCAGGCTATCCGCTGACCAAATGCGCGATGGAAAAATGAGGCAGGGGGCGCCGGCACAACCATCCGGCGCGACCAGAGGAGAATGAAATGTCGGAACTATTGAAGAACATCGATGCCCGCACCAAGCTGGCGGGCACCAACAAACTGGAGATCCTGATGTTCACGCTCGGGCTGGACAAGCGCACCGGGCGCGAGGAGACCTTCGGTATCAATGTGTTCAAGGTGCGCGAAGTGATGCGCATCCCGCCGATCACGCGCGCGCCGGAGATGCCGGACGCCGTGGAAGGCATGGTCAGCTTGCGCGGCGCGCTGGTGCCGGTCATCGATCTGGCGAAATATGCCGGCATCCAGACCGAGGAAAAGGCCGACATCATGATCGTCACCGAGTACAACGGTCACACCCAGGGTTTCCTGGTCAAGGCGGTGGACAATATCCTGCGCCTGGACTGGTCGGCGATGCGTGTGCCGCCCGCCATGCTGGTCGCGGAGATGGGCGGTCTGGTGACCGCCATCACCGAATTGAAGGACGGCCGGCTGGTGATGATGATGGACGTGGAAAAGGTGTTGTCGGAGACCAGCCGTTTCGATGCCGACGACATGATCATCAAGAGCGTGAAAGCAATCAACAGGCCGGACCGGACAGTGTTCTTTGCCGACGATTCATCGGTGGCGCGGCACCAGATCCAGCGCACCCTGGATGCCATGGGGGTCAAATCCATCGCGGCGATCAACGGGCGCCAGGCCTGGATAGAGCTGGCGAAGATGGCGGATTATGCCGACGCGTCGCATACGCCATTGAAGGACCTGATCCAGGTGATCCTTACGGATGTGGAGATGCCGGAGATGGACGGCTATATGCTGACACGCAAGATCAAGGCGGACAAACGTTTCGCCGGCATACCGGTATTGATGCATTCATCGTTGTCCAGTTCGTCCAACCAGCAACTTGGCAAGACCGTTGGGGTGGATGAATATGTGCCGAAATTCGAGCCGCAGAAACTGGCGCAGACGCTGACGCGTCTGCTGGCGTGATCGGGGGAGAGAAAAGATGACTTATGCGGAAGACATGTTGAGAACCGGGCAGGACGGGATGCTGGACCAGATCGATGCGCGCACCAATCTGGCGGGCACCAACAAGATGGAGATCCTGTTGTTCAGCCTCGGCGGCAACGAGAAGTTCGGTATCAACGTATTCAAGGTGAAGGAAGTGTGCCAGATCGGCAAGATCACCCGCACCCCCAATATGCCCGGCGGCGTGGACGGCATCGTCAGTCTGCGCGGCCATGTCATGCCGGTGCTGAATCTGGCGAAATTCATGGGCATGAAGTCGAAGGGGCCGCAGGCGACCATGCTGGTGGCCGAGTTCAACCGTCATATCCTCGGCTTTCTGGTGGAGAGTGTGGATCGCATCATCCGCGTTGACTGGGACAAGGTGCGTCCGACCGAGGGCATGCTGTCCGACAAGGCCGCACTCATCACGGCCATCACCGAACTGGACGACGGTTCGCTGGTGTCCATCCTCGATGTCGAGCAGATCCTCGCCGACGCCTTCGGCGAGGGCGTGGTCGGCAACGTCGAACGCGTCGAGTCGGAGCACGAGTTGTGCGTGTTCTTCGCCGACGATTCGCTGGTCGCGCGCCGCAAGATCGTCGAAGTGCTGGACAAGATGGGTGTCAAGCATATCCAGGCGAACAATGGCCGCGAGGGCTGGGAGCGTCTGAAGGCGATGGCCGACGCCGCGCAGAGTGCGGGCGTCAACCTGCATGACCAGATACAGGTCATCCTCACCGATGCCGAGATGCCCGAGATGGACGGCTATGTGCTGACCCAGAACGTCAAGGGCGACCATCGCTTTGACCATATCCCGGTGGTGATGCACTCGTCGCTTTCTTCGGACGCCAATCGCGCCATGGGCAAACGCGTCGGTGTGGATTACTACGTGCCAAAGTTCGATTCGATGGTGCTGTCGTCGACGTTGCGCCCGTTGTTGACGTAGCAGGAGCAGGCAGGGTGGCGGCGTTATAAAATGGATGCGACCGTGGGCAGTTTGCCTACCCTGCAAGAAAGATTTAGGAGAAGAAAATGGGCATTGAAGATACAAAATTCCTGGTGGTGGACGATTTCTCCACGATGCGGCGCATCGTGCGGAATCTCCTGAAGGAACTCGGGTTCGCCAACGTGCAGGAAGCCGAAGACGGTGTCGACGCGCTGAACAAGCTGCGCGGCGAGAAGTTCGATTTCGTGGTATCCGACTGGAACATGCCCAACATGACCGGTATCGAGTTGCTGCGCGCGATCCGTGCCGACGGTGGTCTAAAGCATCTGCCGGTGCTGATGGTGACGGCGGAAGCGAAGAAGGAGAACATCATCGAGGCGGCACAAGCGGGTGCTTCGGGTTATGTGGTGAAGCCGTTCACGGCCGCCACGCTGGACGAGAAGCTGAAAAAGATATTTGCGGCGTTTCCGCAGTTAAACAAGTGAGGCTGGCCATGGCTACCAATACTGCAACACAGGATTCAGACGATCTCGAGGCGCTGTTCGACAGCATCATCGCGGCCAACAATGACGAGCATAAGGCGACAACCCCGGCTGCCGCAACGCCAGCTGCGGCCGGAGACGGCGAGCAGACCAAGGTCATCAACCAGATCGGCCAAATGGCGCGCGTGCTGCACGATACCCTGCGCGAACTGGGTCTGAACAAGGAGATCGAAAAAGCGGCGGCGACCATCCCCGATGCGCGCGACCGTCTCAACTATGTGGCGACGCTGACACAGCAGGCTGCCGAGCGCGTGCTGAATGCCACCGAAGCGGCGCAGCCCGTGGTCGAGAAGATGGGCAGCGAGTCGCAGCAATTGGCCAAACAGTGGGATATGTTGTTCGAGAAGAAACTCGACGTGCAGCAGTTCAAGGATCTGGTCACCCAGACCCATGCTTTCCTGCACGAGACACCCCGCAAGACCAAGGCGACCAACGCGCAACTGACCGAGATCATGATGGCGCAGGATTTCCAGGATCTGACCGGTCAGGTCATCAAGAAGATCATCGAAGTGACGCAGCACATGGAACAGCAGCTGCTGTCGCTGTTGGTGGAGAACGCCCCCGCCTCGGTGAAGGCGGATTTGAACAGCGGTCAACTCAACGGACCGGTCATCAGTGCGAAGGGACGCACGGACGTGGTCACCAGCCAGGATCAGGTGGACGACTTGCTCGAAAGTCTGGGGTTCTAGGCAGTACCGGGTGCCGGGTATCGAGTGTGGTTTTGGGAGAAGAATATGAACGATTTCGTGGGAATGGAAGAGTTGCTGCAGGACTTCTTGACTGAGGCCGGCGACATGCTGTCCGATGTGGACAGCAAACTGATGGAGCTGGAGAAGAATCCTTCCGACAGCGGGCTGCTGAACGAGATTTTCCGCGGCTTCCACACCATCAAGGGGGGCGCTGGTTTCCTCAATGCGGCGGAACTGGTGACGCTGTGTCACCTGACCGAGAACCTGTTCGACAAGCTGCGCAACCGCGAACTCACGCTGAATGCCGAGTTGATGGACGTGATCTTCGCGGCGACAGCCGAGGTGCGCAAGATGTTCGGTGCCCTGCAGCAGAGCCTGCAACCGACTCCGGCACCGACCGAGGTGATTGGCGCGCTGAAAGATGCATTGAGCGGCAAGGCGGTTGCGGCGATCAGCAAGAGCAAGGCTCAACCGGCTGACCCGGCACCGGTCGCGGCAGCGCCGGCAGCACCGGCGTCGCCGACATCACCCGCTCCGGCCGGCGCGGACAATGTGGATTGGGACGCGCTCTATAATGTGCTCACTGGTGCCGACATCGTCACGCAGGTCGGCGCGAAGCGCGATGAGACGCAGATCGCGGCGGCGGTCAATGAAGAGGAATCCACCAAGAAGGCCTTCGGTCGCCGCACCACCGACGTGCCGGGCGCGACCGTGGGTCGCCGCGCGGGCGATGTGCCTACCGGCGAAGCGAAGGAAACGACCATCCGCGTCGATACCGAGCGGCTGGACCAGGTGCTCAACCTGTCCGGCGAGATCGGCCTGACCAAGAACCGCCTCACCCATCTGCGCTCCGACATCCTGCAGGGACACAACGATGCGGATACCCTGCGCGAGCTGGACCAGTCCGTCAGCCAGCTCGACATGCTGGTGGTGAACCTGCAGAACGCGGTGATGAAGACACGCATGCAGCCCATCGGGCGTCTGTTCAAGAAATATCCGCGCCTGGCGCGCGATCTGGCGCGCTCGCTCGGCAAGGATGTCGAGTTGGTGCTGGTCGGCGAAGAGACCGAGATGGACAAGACCATGATCGAGGACCTCAACGACCCGCTGGTGCACCTGGTGCGCAATGCCGTGGACCATGGGGTGGAGATTCCCGAGGATCGTCTTGCCGCGGGCAAACCGGAAAAGAGCATCGTTGAACTCTCGGCGCGCCAGGAAGGCGATCACATCCTCATCACCATCACCGACGACGGCAAGGGCATGCGCCCGGAAGTCATCCGCAACAAGGCGGTGGAGAAGGGGCTGATCACCGCCGAGATGGCCAATACGCTGGATGAAGCGCGTTGCCTAGAACTCATCCTGTTGCCCGGCTTCTCGACCAAGGACGAGATCTCCAGCGTGTCCGGCCGCGGCGTCGGCATGGATGTGGTGAAGACCAATATCCAGAAACTCAACGGCACGGTCAGCATCCAGTCGGAAGCGGGCAAAGGTTCGACTTTCTCGATCTCGCTGCCGCTCACCCTGGCGATCCTGCCGGTGCTGGTGCTGCGCTTGGCCGACCAGTCCTTCGCCGTGCCGCTGTCCATGGTGCGCGAGATACTGCCGGTCACGCAGCAGGAACTGCAAAAGGTGTCCGGCAAGGCCACCATGGTGGTGCGCGGCGAAGTGCTGCCGGTGCTGCCGCTGGCGCAGCTCATCGGCTGGGGCAGCAACGAGAATTCCGAGGTCGGCGTGCTCATGCAGTTCGGCAGCAACAGCTTCATCCTGACCGCGGACGGTTTCGTCGGTCACGAGGATGTGGTGATCAAGTCGCTGGACACCTTCCGTCCCAAAGGGGTGGCCGGTGTGACCATGTCCAGCGAGGGGGATATCGTGCTGATCCTCGATATCAAGGAATTGCTGAGCGACGTGCGCGGCGGGCATTAACAACAAGAGACACCATAATGATGATGGCGACCAAGAGCGCCATCGAATAACGAGGAGGAGCACCATGTTCTGCGGGAAATTGAAGCAGGATCACCAGGCTATTGTTCAACGTCTGGCCGATACCGAACAAGAGAACAAGTCATTGCGCAACGAGTTGTCGACGCTGCAGGCCGAGCGCGATACCGCCCGTGCCGAGGCGCATGCAGCTAGGATCGAGTGCGAGGTGGCGCGCGAGATATATGGAAACATGCAGGGTTTCGGAGAATCATTCGTTTCGCTGCAGCAGTCCCAACTCGCGGCGGCCAACCTGATGCGCGAGGAAAAACAGAATGCGATCGAAGCGGCCACCGTCTCGGTCAGCAACCGCGAGGCGGTGATGAAGATCGCCGGTAGTCTGGAGGCGCTTTCCGGCGACACCCTGCAGACTTCGCAGAACGTAAAAAACCTGACCGAGCGCGCGGCGCAGATCGGCAGCATCGTGCAGCTCATCAAGGAGATCGCCGACCAGACCAACCTGCTNNCGAGGTGCGCAAGCTCGCCGAGCGCACCGCCAAGGCGACCAGCGAGATCTCCGGGATCGTCGTCGCCATCCAGGGCGAGACCGAGCGGACGCAGACGCAGATGCATGAGTGGGCGGCGAAGTCGCAGGTGTTCAG
>DMCN01000052.1:56740-56933 GCA_003445795.1 Gallionellaceae bacterium | reverse complement strand
GGTCTCTTCCATCAGCAGGCGGTCGAGGTCGCGCAGCAACGCGCCGCCGCCGGTCAGCACCATGCCCTTGCTGGCGATGTCGGCACCCAGTTCGGGCGGGGTCTGTTCCAGCGCGGTCTTCACGGCGCTGACGATGTTGTTGAGCGGATCGGACAAGGCTTCGAGGATCTCGTTGCTGGAGATGGTGAAGCTG
>DMCN01000052.1:0-56680 GCA_003445795.1 Gallionellaceae bacterium | reverse complement strand
ACTTCGGTGGTGCCGCCGCCGATGTCGACGACCATGGAGCCGGTCGCATCTTCAATCGGCAGATCGGCGCCGATCGCGGCAGCCATCGGCTCTTCGATGAGTTCCACGCGGCGCGCGCCGGCGCCGTAGGCGGATTCGCGAATGGCACGGCGTTCGACTTGTGTCGATCCGCAGGGCACGCAGATAACGATGCGCGGGCTGGGCGTGAAGATGCTGGATTTGTGCACGCGGCGGATGAACTGCTTGAGCATCTGCTCGGTGACGGTGAAGTCGGCGATCACGCCGTCCTTCATCGGGCGGATGGCGGTGATGTTGCCGGGCGTGCGGCCCAGCATCTGCTTGGCAGCGAGGCCGACCTGCTGAATGACTTTCTTGCCGTTGGGACCGCCTTCCTGACGGATGGCCACGACCGACGGCTCGTTCAGTACGATGCCCTGACCTCGCGCCCAGATGAGGGTATTGGCGGTGCCGAGGTCGATTGCGAGATCGTTGGAGAAATAGCTGTCGAAATAACTAAACATGTCGAGTCCTGAAAGGTAGAAGGGGTGCGCCTGTAAACCGGTTTATGATACCCTATCGCGCCCGATTTGATAAAGCTTTACACCCGTTTATGTCCCTAAGTCTAGCCGATGTCGAAAAAGTCGCCCGCCTTGCCCGGCTGGCGATGAACGACCAGGAACTCCAAGCCGCCCAGGCGCAACTGAACAACATCTTCGGCCTTATCGCCGAGATGCAGGCCGTTGATACCAAAGGCGTTGAACCCATGTCCCACAGCCAGGACCTGGCGCAGCGCCTGCGCGAAGACGTGGTCACCGAGCCCAACCAGCGCGAAGCCTTCCAGGCTGTCGCCCCGCAAGTGGAACAGGGCCTGTACCTGGTCCCGCAGGTCATCGAGTAAACGCCATGATCCATTCCAGCCTGACCCAACTGGGCGCCGCCCTGCGCGCCAAAAAGATCTCCAGCGTCGAACTGACGCAGAGCTACCTCGACCGCATCGCCCAGCTCAACCCCAAGCTCAACGCATTTATCACGCTGAATCCGGAGATGTCGCTGGCGCAGGCGCGCGAAGCTGACACCCGTTTCGCCTCCGGCAAAGTCGGGGCGCTGACCGGTATCCCCATCGCGCAGAAGGACATCTTCTGTGCCAAAGGCTGGCTGACAACGTGCGGCTCGAAGATGCTGCACAACTTCGTCTCACCTTACGACGCGCATGTCATCAGCCAATTCAACAACGCGGGCGCGATCAACCTCGGCAAGACCAACATGGACGAGTTCGCCATGGGTTCGTCTAACGAGACCTCGCATTACGGGGCAGTGAAGAACCCTTGGGACACCACGCGCGTGCCTGGCGGTTCGTCCGGCGGCACCGCAGCAGCCGTGGCTGCGCGCCTGTGCGCGGCGGCGACCGGCACCGACACCGGCGGCTCCATCCGCCAGCCCGCCGCGCTATGCGGCATCTCCGGCTTGAAGCCCACCTACGGCGTGTGTTCGCGCTACGGCATGATCGCCTTCGCCTCCAGCCTCGACCAGGCCGGGCCGATGGGCCGCAGTGCCGAAGACCTCGCGCTGATGCTGAACGTGATGGCCGGCTTCGACGAACGCGATTCCACCTCGCTGCAGCGCGACAAGGAAGATTACGCGCGCGACCTGAACAAGCCGCTGACCGGCCTGCGCATCGGTCTGCCGAAAGAGTTCTTCGCCGAAGGCATGGGCGCCGATGTTGCCAAGGCGGTAGAAGCGGCCCTTGCCGAATACAAGAAACTCGGTGCAGTCATCGTCGACATCAGCCTGCCGAATTCGAAACTGTCGGTACCGGTGTATTACGTGCTGGCCCCAGCGGAAGCGTCGAGCAACCTGTCGCGCTTCGACGGTGTGCGCTACGGCTACCGCGCACCCGAATACGGCGACCTCGCCGACATGTACGAAAAATCCCGCGCGCAGGGTTTCGGCGCGGAAGTAAAGCGCCGCATCATGATCGGCACGTATGTGCTGAGCCACGGCTATTACGACGCCTATTACCTGCAGGCGCAAAAGATCCGCCGCCTGATCGCGCAGGACTTCACCGAAGCCTACAAGCATTGCGACGTCATCATGGGTCCGACCTCGCCCTCGACCGCCTTCAAGCTGGGCGAAAAGGGCGACGATCCGGTGCAGATGTATCTGTCCGACATCTACACCATCGCGGTGAACCTGGCCGGCCTGCCCGGCATGTCCATCCCCTGCGGCTTCGGCGCGAACGACATGCCGGTCGGGTTGCAGATCATCGGCAACTATTTCGACGAAGCGCGCATGCTGAACGTAGCGCACCAATTCCAACTGGCAACCGACTGGCACAGCCGCACGCCCAACCTTTGAGGCCTTTATGAAGATCACCCGATTCACCGGCGTCCCCGCACTTAAACGACAGCTCGACCGTCACCCGGTCTACGGCGCGGTGCGCAACATCGACGACCTGCGCACTTTCATGGAACACCATGTCTATTCGGTATGGGATTTCATGTCGCTGCTCAAATACCTGCAGCGCGATCTCGCGCCGACCGCCGTGCCATGGATGCCCACCGGCGATGCGGCCGTCACTTCGGCACAACGCTTCATCAACGAGATCGTGGTGGGTGAAGAGACCGACGACGGCCTGCCGGACGCCAAGGGCAACCCGACCTTCATCAGCCATTTCGACCTGTACATCGGCGCGATGGAAGAAGTGGGCGCCGACACGGCCCCGGTGAAAGCCTTCCTCAAGTCGGTACAGCGCAACGGCATCGAGAAGGCGCTGAAGATCGCCAAGATCCCCGAACCGGCACGCCAGTTCATGCTGACTACGTTCGGCTTCATCGGTACGGAGAAGACACACATCGTGGCCGCCGCTTTCGCGCTCGGTCGCGAACAGGTCATCCCCGGCATGTTCCGCGCGCTGCTGGCCGACATGAATATCAGCAAGCGCAAAGCGCCGCTGTTCTACTACTACCTCGAGCGCCATATCCACCTCGATGATGAACTGCACGGTCCGCTCTCGCTCAAGCTGCTGAGCCACCTGTGCAAGGACAACGACACCAGAATGCGCGCAGCTTCTAAAGCAGGTTGCGAAGCCATCGAGGCGCGCATCGCGTTCTGGAGCGGCGTTTTGGACGCCCTGCCCTCCACAGCAAAAGCGCGAGGCAAGAAGTAATGTCCCGGAAGACCGGCTTCTTCCCGGAGATCCCGGTCTGTTCTTGAGGAGAGTG
The DNA here is from genome assembly GCA_003445795.1 of Gallionellaceae bacterium. Classification (GTDB taxonomy): domain Bacteria; phylum Pseudomonadota; class Gammaproteobacteria; order Burkholderiales; family Gallionellaceae; genus Sideroxyarcus. The sequence continues at coordinate 53,459 of DMCN01000052.1, read as the reverse complement.
TGATGACTACCGAATTGTCGATGCACTACAGCAATGAGCAGATCGAGCAGATCCTTGAAGAGGCGATGATCTATATGTGCGCTTGTCCGGCTCAGGTCGCCGAGCAACTGCTGTACCTGCGCAAGCTTTTTGCATATCAGCAGGGTTGCATCAGCAAAGGCGAGCTGATGGCCGACGTTCATCGCCGCATCTCCGAATCCGCGCGCAAGGCACATGCCGAGCTGGAACAATGTCTAAGCGATGTGATGATAATGGAGGGGTGGGACATGCAAACGCTGACCATGCCAGCCGGATTGCGCGAGTTGCGCCAAAAAACAATCGATCAGGACCAGTAATCATGCAATGGGAAATCGTCATCGGGCTGGAAGTGCACACGCAGCTCTCGACCAACACCAAGATATTCTCCGGCGCCTCGACCGCGTTCGGCGCCGAACCGAACACGCAGGCCGATGCGGTGAGCATCGCCTTGCCCGGCGTGCTGCCGGTGCTGAACAAAGGCGCGGTGGAACGCGCGATCAAATTTGGCCTGGCCACCGGTTCGCATATCGCGCCGCGTTCGGTATTCGCCCGCAAAAATTATTTCTATCCCGACCTGCCAAAAGGCTACCAGATCAGCCAGTTCGACCTGCCCGTGGTGGGGAAAGGCGCGCTGACCATCCAAGTCGAGCCTTTGTCTGGAAACGCCAAACCGTATGAAAAGACCGTGCGCATCACGCGCGCCCATCTGGAGGAAGACGCCGGCAAATCGGTGCACGGCGATTCACAAGGCGTGACTGGTATCGACCTGAACCGCGCCGGCACTCCGCTGCTGGAGATCGTGTCCGAACCCGACATGAGTTCCGCATCCGAAGCCGTGGCCTATGCCAAGGCGCTGCACACGCTGGTGCGCTGGATCGGCATCTGCGACGGCAACATGCAGGAAGGCTCGTTCCGTTGCGACGTGAACGTGTCGGTGCGCAAGCCCGGCGCTCCGCTGGGCACGCGCCGCGAGATCAAGAATCTGAACTCGTTCAAATTCATGCAGCAGGCCATTGACTACGAAGTGCAATGGCAGATCGACACGATTGAAAATGGCGGCAAGGTGCAGCAGGCCACCATCCTGTTCAATCCGGATAACGGTGAGACGCGCGCCATGCGCAGCAAGGAAGACGCGCATGACTACCGTTACTTCCCCGATCCCGACTTGTTGCCGCTGGAGATATCGAATGAATGGATAGAGCAGGTGCGTGCCACCCTGCCCGAACTGCCGCAGGCCAAGCAGTCGCGTTACGTCAACGACCTTGGATTGTCAGCTTACGATGCCAGTCTGCTCACCGCCTCGCGCGAGATGGCGGACTTCTTCGAGGCAGCATTGAGTGCCGTGCCGTCCCAGGCCAAGATCTGTGCCAACTGGCTGATCGGCGAAGTCAGCGCGCAGCTGAACCGCGACGGCCTGGACATGGCGCAATGCCCCATCACTGCACAACAACTCGGCGGCATGCTGGCACGCATCGCCGACGGTACCATCTCCAACTCGGGTGCGAAGGAAGTGTTCCGCACCATGTGGGCTGAAGGCGGATCAGCAGATGCGATCATTGAAGCCAAGGGGTTGAAGCAGGTTTCGGATTCCGGAGCTATCGAAGCACTGGTGGACGAGATCATCGCCGCCAATGCTGACAAGGTCGCGGAATACCGCAGCGGTAAGGATAAATTGTTCGGCTTCTTCGTCGGACTCGCCATGAAGGCCAGCAAGGGCAAGGCGAATCCGGCGCAGTTGAACGATATCCTGAAGAAGAAGCTGGAAGGTTAATCCAGCTTCACAGTTCTGGACTTGTGCGGTGCCTTGCTGAACGCAAGGTCGTACAGCCAGTTCGGCAGGCGCTTCATCACCCACCCCACCACACCCATCTGCCAGGGCACCACGGCGAACGATGTGCCGCACGCGATGACGCGGGCCATGCGTTTTGCCGCGACATCGGCAGGCAGAATGAACGGCATCGGATAGGTATTGATGTCGGTCATCGGCGTCTTGATATAGCCGGGGCACAGCGTCACCACTTTCACGCCGCTACCGTACATCTCGACGCGCAGACTTTCCATGTACGAGATCGCGGCAGCCTTGGAAGCAGAATAGGCACCGGAACCCGGCAGGCCGCGAAATCCAGCCACGCTGGCGATACCGACCAGCGTCCCTTGCTTCGCATTCCGCATCGCGGCCAGAAAGGGCTGGAAGGTCTTCACCATACCGAGCACGTTGATGTCCATCACGTTCTGGAACACTTCCTCATCCTCGACATATTCGGTGAGCGTGCCGCGGCTCACGCCCGCATTGGCGATGACGATGTCGGGCACTCCGGCGCGCAGCATGAAATCGCCAGCCGCTTTCTGAATGGCAGGCGCATCGCGCACATCAAGTGCATAGCAAAAGACTTTTTCGGGAAATTCAGTCGCCAGAGTTTGCAGCAGTTCGCCGCGGCGGGCGAAGGCGGCGACGGTGTCGCCGCGCTCAAGATAATGGCGCGCGAGGGCAAGACCGATGCCGCTCGACGCGCCAGAAATGACGACCTTCATCAGCGCTTGCTGCGTTCCTTGCGCGCGATTCTGACTACTTCATCCAGCACGCGGATCGTTTCTTCGGGCTGCAGGCCGGTGATGATGTATTTGCCGTCGACCGCGATGGTCGGCGTGCCCATGACACGATAGCTGCTGACCAACTGGTTGCTTCTGTTCAGCTTGCTGCCGATGGAGAAGGAGTTGTAAGCGGCGCTGAACTTGGCCCGGTCCACGCCGTTCTTCGCGACGAAATCGGTGATCTTGGCCTCATCTCTCAGATCGACGCCCTTTCTGTGCATCGCGTCGAAGAACGCAGGATGCAGTCGCTTGATCTCGCCCATGGATTCCAGCGCGTAATAGGCACGCGCCATCGGTTCCAGCGAATCACGGAAGATGACCGGCACCATCTGCAGCTCTACATCCTTGGGCTTCTGCTTCTCCCACGCGGCCAACGGGCCATGCAGATGGTCGCAGTGAGAACATTCGTAGAAGAAGAACTCGACCACCTCAACCTTGTTGCCGCTGCTTACCGGTTGCGGCTGACTCAGCACCTTGTAGCCGTCCCCGGCTTGCGCATAGCTCGCGCACAACAATGCCAACACTGCAAAAAGTTTCCTGATCATTCCCATGCTCTTCTCCTCTTCGATTTACTGGGCATGCACCTGCGTTGCGATGATGCCGTTCTGTTTCAATGCGATGATAGTTTTGCCTGCTTCGCTGCCGTTATAAGGACCGAGGCGCACACGATGCCACACACCCTTGTCCGGGATGGTCGCCGTCTGGATGCCCGCCTCGAAGCCTGAGAACGCCAACTTGGCTTTTAGTTTCTCGGCATCACCCACATTTTGAAAAGAACCGGCCTGCACGAAGTACATATCCTGCGCAACATTCGCCTGCTGGACAGGTTTCGGTTTCGGCGGGGCTTTGCGCACCGTGCTGTCCGATTTGTCGGTCAGCACCTTATAGAACTCGAACTGCTGTTTGGTCTCGGCCACGCCCGATGCCGGAGCGGTCGCCACGACTGGCGCACTGGCAGGCAGTGCTGCAACGGGCGGAGCCGTTCTGGCTTTTTCCTTGCTGGTGAATTCTGACGGGTTCTTGTTGACCACGTACCATGCGACACCGCCGGCGATCGTTATGCCAAGCACCATGCCGATCACTACGCCCGCCACTACTTTGGATTTTTCGCCGCTCATTTCGCCACCCTTCGCTTCACATTTTTTCCGGCGCGCTCACACCGAGCAGCGCCAGTCCGTTCTTGATCACCTGCGCCACGGCGGCGATTAGCGCCAGCCGTGCCAGCTTGAGCTTCTCGTCCTCGACCAGGAAGCGCGAGGCATTATAGTAGCTGTGAAAATCGGCTGCCAATTCTTTGAGGTAGAAAGCAACCAGATGCGGGGCAAGGTCTTCCGCCGCGGTCTCGATCACTTGCGGATAGTCGATCATGCGTTGCAACAACGCGGTCTCATACTCGCTATCCAGCACGCCGACCTCCGCATTCAGCAGCGCTGAACGCTCACCACCCCATTGTCCCAGCACCGTGCTGATGCGCGCATGGGCATACTGGATGTAGTACACGGGATTGTCGTTGCTCTGCGATTTCGCCAGGTCGATGTCGAACATTAGTTGCGAATCGGGATGGCGCGCGGCGAGAAAATAGCGTGTCGCGTCGCAGCCCACTTCGTCGATGAGATCGCGCAGCGTGACATAGCTGCCCGCGCGCTTGGAGATCTTCACCTCTTCACCGTTCTTCAGTACCGTCACCATCTGGTGCAGCACATAGTCCGGCCAACCCTTGGGGATACCCGCATCCAGCGCCTGCAAGCCTGCTCGCACCCTCGTAATCGTGGAGTGGTGATCGGAACCCTGCTCGTTGATGACGCGCACAAAACCGCGCTTCCATTTTTCCAGATGGTAGGCCACGTCCGGTACAAAGTAGGTATAGCCGCCCTCGCTCTTGCGCATCACGCGGTCCTTGTCGTCGCCAAAATCCGTGGTGCGCAGCCACAGCGCGTTGTCCTGCTCGTAGGTATGACCGCTGGCGATGAGCCGCTTCACCGTCTCGTCCACTTTGCCGTTGGTATACAGCGCCGACTCCAGCGAGAACACGTCAAATTCCACCTGGAAGGCGCGCAAGTCCAGATCCTGCTCGCGGCGCAGATAGGCCACGGCAAAATGGCGGATGGCTTCGGCATCGTCCGCATCGCCCTTGCCGACCGTATGCTGATCGTCGGCTTCGACGGGTTCTTTCGCCATGTAGGCCTTGGCGACATCGAGGATGTAATCGCCGCGATAGCCCGATTCCGGCCAGGAGGAATCGTCCGGCGTGACACCCTTGCAGCGCAACTGTACCGACAGCGTCAGGTTGTCGATCTGCGCACCCGCGTCGTTGTAATAGAACTCGCGCGTCACGTTCCAACCCGCCGCATGCAGCACGTTGCACAGGCAATCGCCCACCGCCGCGCCGCGCCCGTGGCCGACATGCAGCGGACCTGTCGGATTGGCGGAAACAAACTCCACGCCCACCTTGCGTCCTGCGCCGACATGCACATGGCCGTAACCCGCGCCCGCCTGCAGCACACCGTGCACCACATCCTGCTTGGCAGCGGTAGTGATGAATACGTTGATGAAACCCGCACCCGCGATCTCCACCTTCTCGATGACATCGGATTTCGGCAGCGCCGCGATCAGCGCATTGGCGATATCGCGCGGCGATTTGCGCAGCGGCTTGGCAAGCTGCATCGCCAGATTGCAGGCGTAATCACCATGCGAGGCTTGTTTGGGACGTTCGATGAGGACGGTTGCCCCTTCGTGTTCGGGAGCAACGGCGCGCAAAGCCTGCGCGAACAGATCGGTCAGATGGGATTTGAAATTCAGGACTGCGGACATTGCTTTACGCCTTCAAAAGAGGCGCGGATTATAGCATTGGGGGGCGATTCGGATGCTTATGTCCTAACTTCGATCACCATGAAGGTGTTTGCAAATGTCTGCTCATAGTTGCGGATTCCAGCCCTTCATCAATCCGCCGCAGGCAACCGGATCGTGTATTGCCCAGACTTCTCATCCCGCACCAGCACTACGAGTTTGTGCCGCTCGGCATCCTCGATCAATTCCTTGAATGAGCGGTAGCCGTAATAGGTCTCATTGAAGCCGGGCTTGCGGCGTTGCATGGTGGGTTTGACCATGGAGCCCCAGAGTTTTTCGTCGGAGCCACGTTCGGAGATGAGGCCTTCAACAGTCTCGACGAGAAAGTCCATGGCCTCCTGCTTCTTGTCGTCTTCGCTCTTCGCCGCCGGTTTTGCAGTTTCAACTTTCGCTTTGGCAGGTGCTTTCTTGGCGGCCTGTTTCTTCTTCGCTTCCTGCACGCGCACCAGGTCGTCGTAGAAGATGAATTCGTCGCAATTGGCACTCAATAAATCGGAGGTCGAATCCTTCACACCGATGCCGATCACGTATTTGTTGTTCTCGCGCAGTTTGGAGACCAGCGGCGAGAAATCCGAGTCGCCGCTGATGATGACGAAGGTGTCGACGTGGGATTTGGTGTAGCAGAGATCGAGTGCATCGACGACCATGCGGATGTCGGCGGAATTTTTGCCGGACTGCCGTACATGCGGAATTTCGATCAATTCAAACGCGGCCTCGTGCATGGTGGCTTTGAATTCCTTGTAGCGGTCCCAGTCGCAATAGGCTTTCTTGACTACGATGCTGCCTTTGAGCAGCAGGCGTTCCAGCACTTTCTTGATATCGAACTGTGCGTATTTGGCATCGCGCACGCCCAGCGCCACGTTCTCGAAATCGCAGAACAGGGCCATGTTGGTGATCTCGGGTTGGTTCGCCATGTGTGCTCCCCTTTTGATATTTACTGCGGCAAGTTCACTATACTTCAGAAGCTGGTGCAGTTGTAAAAGCCGCGCTGCCCGAAGCAGGTGGTGGTGACGGGACGATTGCGGTAGCGGTCGTCATCGTGCGCACGCATGCGCAGCAGGCATTCGCGCCAGGGGTCGGTATCCTTGGTGAAGCCCAGTTTGTCGCAGGCAGGGCTGTATATTTTGATCATGGTGTCCACCTCGGCCTTGGCGGCTTCGGCGCGCTCTGCGGATGTCATACAGGCGGTGAGTGTGGCAAACAGCAGTATCGATAATCCATATCGCAACATGGTGCCTCCTTGCTGTGGGGTAACGGGCTAGATGACTTTGCCCGGATTCATCAACCCGTGCGGGTCGAGTGTGCGTTTGATGTTGCGCATCATCTCGAGTTCCAGCGGGCTCTTGTAATGGGCGATCTCGTCACGCTTGAGCTGGCCCACACCGTGTTCGGCACTGATGCTGCCTTCCAGCCGCGCGGCCACTTCATGCACCATGCGGTTCACTTCGCGTTCGTTCTGCTCGACGAAGGCTTTGTTCTGTTCCTTGTCCGGCATCGAGGCGTTGTAGTGGATATTGCCGTCGCCGAGGTGGCCGAAGGCGACGATGCGGATGCCGGTGTAAGCGTTGTGCAGCGCGGCGTTGGCCAGCATGATGAACTCGGCCACGCGACTGAGCGGCACGGAGACATCGTGCTTGATGCTGACGCCTTCGGCCTTTTGCGCATCGGCGATGTTCTTGCGCAGTTTCCACCAGTGCTCGGCCTCTTCCTTGTTGGTGGTGATCTCGAATTCGACGATGCCGCTGCCGAAGGTGTTGAGCGCATAGCGTAGCGAACCGTCCAGCGGCGCGGGCAGCACATCTGCCAATTGAGTGATGACGATCCACTCGTGCGGCGTGGCAAAGGGTTCGTGCGTGTCGGCGATGTGCTTGAACACCAGCTCAAGACAGGTGCGCGAGACCAGCTCGAACGAGCTGATGGTATCGCCGCAGGTGGCGCGCAGATGAGCCAGTAGCGCGACCGCCGCCGCCGGATCGCGCACCGCGATGCAGGCGGTCGCCATCGACTTCGGACGCGGAAAGAGTTTCACCACGGCGGCGGTGATGATGCCCAGTGTGCCTTCCGCACCGATGAAGAGTTGCTTCATGTCGTAGCCGCTATTGTCCTTACGCAGGCTGCGCAGACCGTCCCAGATGCGCCCGTCCGGCAGCACCACCTCCAGCCCCAGCACCAGACTGCGCGCCTGGCCGTAGCGCAGGACATTGATGCCGCCCGCGTTGGTGGAGAGATTGCCGCCGATCTCGCAGTGCGGCGCGATGGCGGTGAGACCGAGCGGAAAGATGCGGTCGGCCTGTTCCGGCGCATCGTACAGCGAAGCCAGCTTGCAGCCCGCCTCGACGGTCATGGTGTAGTTCACGGCATCGAGTGCGCGGATGCGGTTCATGCGCGAGAGATTGATGACGACCTGCCGCAGCTCTTCCGCCAACGGCACCGAGCCGCCGCACAGACTGGTGTTGCCGCCCTGCGGCACGATGGCGATCTTGTGCGAAGCGCAAAATTTGACGACGTCGCTGACCTGCTGCGTGTCGGAAGGAAACACCACCCCGATCGCCTTGCCCGTATAGCGCCCGCGCCAGTCCTTAAAATGCGGCGCCGCTGCCTCGCCCGACAAGACGGCATCGTTGCCGACGATGGCAGCGATGGCTTCAAGTAACTTCGCATCGGTGGTCATGGAATTCTCTCGGCGAATGGTTACGCTCATTATAGCGCCGGCAAATGTGCGGGCATGATGCCCTCTTGATCCAGCTCAGAACTCCATCGGATCCACATCCGCCACCCAGCGCAACTTCTGTGCGGGCAACGCATCCAGTATCGGCTTCCACGCGCGCAGGAATTCTCCCAATGCTTTGCGTTTGTCGCTCTGCACCAACAGTTGCGCGCGGTGGTGGTTGGCTCGTTTTGGCATGGCGGCGGGGACGACGCCGTAGATTTCGACGGGCATCTTCAAATCCTTAGCCGCGCTGCGCGCCTGTTGCAGGAAGGCGTTGACCTCACCCAGTTGTTTGCCTTCCGCGCTCAGTAGCACCTGATAGACGAAGGGCGGAAAACCCGCCATCTGGCGCTCGGCCAGCAGGGTCTGTGCCCAGATCTCGTAGTCGTGCGCGCGCAGGGCCTGGAACAGCGGATGGTTAGGAAAGGCGGTCTGCACGATGACTTCGCCCGCTTTGTCGGCACGGCCGGCGCGGCCACCGACTTGGGTGAGTTGGGCGAAGAGTTTTTCCGAGGCGCGGAAGTCGGCGCTGTAGAGCGCGCCGTCGGGGCTGATGACGCCGACCAGGGTGAGGTTGGGGAAGTCGTGACCTTTGGCCAGCATCTGCGTACCGATCAATATATCGGCTTCGCCGTCGTGGATCTGTTTGCGCATGGCACTCCACGCGCCTTTGTTGCGTGTGCTGTCGCGGTCCACGCGCAGAATGCGCGCTTCGGGGAAGCGCACCTGCAACGTTTCTTCCAGCCGCTGCGTGCCGATGCCGACCGGTTTGAGGTCGGCATCGCCGCAAGTGGGACAGGCATGCGGTACGCGTTGCTGTGCGCCGCAGTGGTGGCAGCGCAGGGTGCGGTCTTTAAGGTGCAACACCAGTTTGCCCGCGCAATGTTTGCATTCACTCAGCCAGCCGCAAGCAGTGCACATCAGCACGGGCGCATAGCCGCGCCGGTTGATGAAGATGAGGCTTTGTTCCTTGCGTTGCAGGCGCGCGTCGATGGCAGTGAGCAAGGGCTCGCTAAGGCCGTCCTGCAACGGCAGTTGGGTGATGTCCATACAGCGCACGACGGGCAGGGTGGCAGGCTGCACGGCGCGCTGCGTGAGCTTCAACAATTTGTAGCGCCCGCTCTGCGCGTTGTACCAACTCTCCAGCGAGGGTGTGGCGGAACCCAGCATGATAGGCACACCGCGCTGGTTGGCGCGGAAGATTGCCACATCGCGCGCCGAGTAGCGCAGGCCGTCCTGTTGCTTGAACGAGGGGTCGTGTTCCTCGTCTACCAATATCAGGCTCAGTTTGGGCAGCGGCGTGAACACGGCCAAGCGCGTGCCAAGCACGATGCGCGCTTCGCCGGATTGCGCCTTGAGCCAATTCTGAGCGCGCTCGCCGTCGGCCAGGCCGCTATGCAGGCTGGCGATCTCCACATCGGGGAAGCGACTGCGGAAGTAGTTCTCCAGTTGCGGGGTGAGGTTGATCTCGGGCACCAGCAGCAGCACCTGACCGCCGCGTTGCAGCATCTCGTGCATGAGGTGTACGTAGATCTCGGTCTTGCCGCTGCCGGTGATGCCGTGCAGCAGGAAGCAGCCGAAGCCGGATTGCTGCGTGACTGCATCTACCGCCAACTGTTGCTCGTCAGTGAGTGCATGCGCATCGTTGAAGGCGTGCGTGGTGCAGGGCTGCGGTACGCAGGCCTCGACCCAGCCTGCTTCGAGCAAAGCCTTGAGTGCGGCGGGAGCTGTGGCCGACAGGCTGCGCAGTTGCGAACCGCTCAGCGGCGTTTCACTCAGGGCTTGCAGGATGCGCTGCTGCACCACGCGGCGCTTGGGCAGAGTTGTCAGATCGAGCGCACGACCCGCCGCACTCAGCGTGTAGTCCAGCGCCTGCTTGATTGTTACCGGCTCCAATGCCCGCAGCCGCGTGGGCAGGGCGGCGAGTACGGTCATGCCCAGCGGATACTGGTAGTAATCGCTGCAGAACTGTAACAAAGTGAGCAACTCCTGCGGCAACGGCGGCACATCGTCCAGCACTTGCGTCACCGGCTTGATGCGGTCTGCCGCGAGATCGGAGCTTTCCGCCCATTCCATCGCCACGCCGAGCACCTGTTTGCGCCCGAACGGGACGAGTACGCGCTGCCCGATCTCGAGCTGCGTCTTTTCGCTCACGATGTAGTCGAAAAGTGTTGACAGGGGCACGTCCAGCGCGACGCGAATGATGGGCATGTTAAGGAAAATCTCTCCGGTTGTTTCTGCGAAGTTTAGCTAATGCACTTGAGCGGATTGGACATTTTTTCTTATGCACATTAGCTGTGGATAACTGTGTGGGCAACTACCCGATAAGCACACTAACTCCTAATCGTGTATACGGTTTTTTTCTCTCGCCCAAATTCTATTCAGGCTTATACGGTATTAATAAACAACAGGTTAGGCGAAAACGAAAAAGGCCACGGGAAGATCGATCCGTGGCCCGATGCACCGGAAGGGTGCTGTTCATAAGACTAGTGATTCAGTCTGTTTCTTAATGGTATTTCTTGCTCAGCTCATGCACCGCTGCAACCAGCGCGGCGGCGTTGTCCGGGTTGGTGAACTGCGAGATACCGTGGCCGAGGTTGAACACATGGCCGCTGCCATAGCCGAAGCTGCTCAGGATCTTCTCGACTTCGCTATGGATGACTTCCGGTGTGGCGAACAGCACGTTCGGATCGAGGTTGCCCTGCAGCGCGACCTTGTGGCCGACCTTTTGGCGTGCCACGCCGATGTCCATGGTCCAGTCCAGGCCGACCGCGTCACAGCCGATGTCGGCGATGCTCTCGATCCACAGACCACCACCCTTGGTGAACACGATGCTGGGGATCTTGACGCCGTCTTTTTCCTTGATCAGACCCTGCACGATGCGCTGCATGTAGGGCAGCGAGAATTCGTGATATGCACCGTGCGACAGCGCGCCGCCCCACGAGTCGAATATCATCAGCGCCTGCGCGCCGGCTTCGATCTGCGCGTTCAGGTACTGGGTTACCGCATCCGCCGTCACGCTGAGGATGTGGTGCATCAGCTTCGGTTCTTTGTACATCAGGGTTTTCACCTTGCTGTAGTCGCTGCTGCTGCCACCCTCGACCATATAGCACGCCAGGGTCCACGGGCTGCCGGTGAAACCGATCAGCGGCACACTGCCGTCCAGCGCCTTGCGGATCTGCGACACGGCATCGGTCACGTATTTCAGGTCCTTGCCGATATCCGGCACGCGCAGTGCCTTGATGGCGGCTTCGGTATTCAACGGACGTTCGAACTTCGGACCTTCACCTTCCGAGAAGTACAGGCCCAGGCCCATCGCATCCGGCACGGTCAGGATGTCGGAGAACAGGATCGCGGCATCCAGCGGGAAACGGTCCAGCGGCTGCAGCGTCACTTCCGTCGCCATATCCGGGCTCTTGCACAGTTCGAGGAAACTGCCCGCGCGTTTGCGCGTGGCGCAGTACTCGGGCAGGTAGCGACCGGCCTGGCGCATCATCCACAGCGGGGTGTACTCGGTAGGCTCACGCAGCAGGGCGCGCAGGAAGGTGTCGTTCTTTACTTTGAAGTTCATTTTTATCTTTTCTTGTTATCGGGGCAGGACGCTGCTGCCCATAAGGAACTCGTCAACGGCACGCGCCGCCTGACGGCCTTCGCGGATGGCCCACACCACCAGCGATTGGCCGCGGCGCATGTCGCCCGCTGCAAAAACTTTCTTCACATTGGTCTGGTAGCACTTGGCACCTTCGGTGTCGGCTTTGGCGTTACCGCGACCATCCTTCTCCACACCGAATGCATCCAGCACCTGCGCCAGCGGATTGGTGAAGCCCATGGCGAGGAACACGAAGTCGGCCTTCAGCTCGAATTCGCTGCCGGCCACTTCGACCATCTTGCCGTCCTTGAACTCGACGCGCACACACTTGAGGGCCTTGAGCACGCCGTTCTCGCCGACGAATTCCTTGGTGGCGATCGCCCAATCGCGTGTGCAACCTTCTTCGTGCGAGCTGGAGGTGCGCAACTTGAGCGGCCAGTTCGGCCAAGTCAGCGGCTTGTTCTCCTGATCGGGTGCGCGCGGCATCACTTCGATCTGGGTGATCGATGCGGCACCGTGACGGTTCGAGGTGCCGACGCAGTCGGAACCGGTATCGCCACCGCCGATGACGACGACATGCTTGCCAGCGACATTGATCGGGTTCTTCGCCTCGCCCGCGACTTCCTTGTTCTGCGGGATGAGGAACTCGAGCGCATAGTGCACGCCCGCAAGTTCACGCCCCGGTACCGGCAGGTCGCGCGGTTGCTCTGCGCCGCCCGCAAGGATCACGGCGTCGAATTCCTTGGACAGCTCTTTCGGGCTGACAGTCTTCTTGGCGTCATTGACGATGCCTTTGCCCGGCGCATCCTTGCCGACAAAGGTGTTGGTCTGGAACTTCACGCCTTCGGCGGCGAGCTGTGCCATGCGCCAGTCGATCAGGCGCTTGTCGAGCTTGAAGTCGGGGATGCCGTAACGAAGCAGGCCGCCGATGGCGCCGTTCTTTTCGAACACGGTCACTGCATGACCCACGCGAGCGAGTTGCTGTGCAGCCGCCAAACCGGCAGGGCCGGAGCCGACCACGGCGACCTTCTTGCCGGTCTTCTTCTTCGCAGGTTGCGGCACGACCCAGCCGTTCTCGCCGCCCTTGTCGATGATGGCGTGCTCGATGGACTTGATGCCGACCGCTTCGTTGTTGATGTTGAGCGTGCACGCCGCTTCGCACGGCGCCGGGCAGATGCGGCCGGTCACTTCGGGGAAGTTGTTGGTGGAGTGCAGCACGTCCAGCGCCTGTTTCCAGTTGCCGCGATACACCAGGTCGTTCCAGTCGGGGATGATGTTGTTGACCGGGCAGCCGTTGTTGCAGAACGGGATGCCGCAATCCATGCAGCGCGCGCCTTGCTGTTTGGCCTCGGCATCGGTGAGATGACCGACGAACTCGCGATAGTCCTTCACCCGTTGTTCGACCGGCGCGTAACTTTCGCTGACGCGCTGGAATTCCATGAATCCGGTTGGCTTGCCCATTATGCGGCCTCCTTCTGCTGCGCCGCGATCTCGAGCAACGCACGACGATATTCGGTCGGCATGACCTTCACGAACTTGGGCAGATATGCCGCCCAGTTATCCAGAATCTGCTTGGCGCGTGCACTGCCGGTATAGCGCAGGTGCTTCTCGATCTTGCCACGCAGGGCCGCTTCATCGGCCTTGTTGAGGTGATTGAAATGCACGCGTCCCTTGCTGTCGACTTCGCCGGTCTCGCTGGCGGCCGCTTCTTCTGGCACGGCTTCCAGTTGCACCATGGACATGTTGCAGCGTTGCGGGAAGGTGCCGTCTTCATCCAGCACATAGGCCACGCCGCCGGACATGCCCGCCGCGAAGTTGCGCCCAGTCTGACCCAGCACCACGATCATGCCGCCGGTCATGTATTCGCAACCATGGTCGCCCACGCCTTCGACGACTGCGATGGCGCCGGAGTTGCGTACCGCGAAACGTTCGCCGGCCACGCCGCGGAAGAAGCATTCGCCGCCGGTCGCGCCGTACAGCACGGTGTTACCGACCACGATGTTGTCTTCGGCGACGAGCTTGCTGTCGTCGGATGGCTTGACGATGATGCGACCGCCGCACAGTCCCTTGCCCACGTAGTCGTTGCCTTCGCCTTCCAGCTGGAAGGTGACGCCGTGTGCAAGGAACGCGCCGAAGCTCTGGCCGGCGGTGCCGACCAGTTTCACGCGGATGGTGTCGTCGGGCAGACCGGCATTGCCGTGGCGCTTGGCCACTTCATGCGACAGCATGGTGCCGACGCTGCGATTGACGTTGCGGATGGTGGTCTCGATGGTGACGACGCGCTTAGCATCGAGAGCCTCTTTGGCTTCGGCGATGAGGTCGTTGTCCAGCGCATGCTCCAGGCCGTGATCCTGCTCTTCGGCATGGCGGCGAGCCACGCTCTTGGGCATGTCGGGCTGGTGGAACACCTTGGCGAAATCGAGGCCCTTGGCTTTCCAGTGCGTGATGCCTTTGCGCATGTCGAGCAGGTCGCTGCGTCCGATCAGGTCCTCGAACTTGCGGATACCCATCTGCGCCATCAGTTCGCGCACTTCTTCGGCCACGAAGAAGAAATAGTTCACCACATGTTCCGGCTGGCCGGTGAATTTCTTGCGCAGCGCCGGGTCCTGGGTAGCGACACCGACCGGGCAGGTGTTGAGGTGACACTTGCGCATCATGATGCAGCCCTCGACCACCAGCGGTGCGGTGGCGAAACCAAACTCGTCCGCGCCCAACAATGCGCCGATCAGCACGTCGCGGCCGGTCTTCAGTTGGCCGTCCACCTGCAAGCCGATACGGCCGCGCAACTGGTTCAGCACCAGTGTCTGTTGTGCTTCGGCCAGGCCCAGTTCCCACGGTGTACCCGCATGCTTCACCGAAGACAACGGCGATGCACCGGTGCCGCCGTCGAAGCCGGAGATCACGATGTGGTCAGCCTTGGCCTTGGACACGCCAGCAGCTACCGTACCCACGCCAACTTCCGATACCAGCTTCACCGAGATGGAGGCAGCCGGGTTGGAGTTCTTCAGGTCGTGGATGAGCTGCGCGAGGTCCTCGATGGAATAGATGTCGTGGTGCGGGGGAGGCGAGATCAGGCCGACACCGGGCACCGAGTGACGCAGCTTGCCGATGTATTCGGATACCTTGCCGCCGGGTAACTGGCCGCCTTCGCCGGGCTTCGCGCCCTGCGCCATTTTGATCTGGATCTGGTCGGCACTGCTGAGGTATTCCGCAGTCACGCCGAAACGGCCGGAGGCGACCTGCTTGATGCGCGAACGCAGCGAGTCGCCCGCCTTCATGGTCTGGTCGGCTTCGATGCGGTGCTTGCCGATGATGTCGGACAGCTTCTCGCCACCGTGCAGCGTCTTGAAGCGGTTGGCATCTTCGCCGCCTTCGCCGGTGTTGGACTTGCCGCCGATGCGGTTCATCGCGATGGCCAGTGTGGCGTGTGCCTCGGTGGAGATGGAACCCAGCGACATCGCGCCGGTGACGAATCTTTTTACAATATCCTTCGCCGATTCGACTTCGTCCAGCGCAACCGGCTTGCCCACAGGCTTGATCTCGAACAACCCGCGCAAGGTCATCTGGCGCTGGGTCTGGTCGTTGATGAGCTTGGCGTATTCCTTGTAGGTCGCGTAGTTGTTGGAGCGCGTCGAATGCTGCAACTTGGCGATGGATTCCGGCGTCCAGGTATGGTCCTCGCCGCGAGCGCGGTAGGCGTACTCACCGCCCGCTTCCAGCATGGTCGCCAGCACCGGGTCGTTACCGAATGCGGCGCTATGCGTGCGCACGGCTTCTTCCGCGACTTCCTTGAGACCGATACCCTCGATCTGTGTGGCCGTGCCGGGGAAATACTTTTCGATGAATTCGCTGTTGAGGCCGATGGCCTCGAAGATCTGCGAACCGCAATAGGACTGGTAGGTGGAGATGCCCATCTTGGACATCACCTTCATCAGGCCCTTGTTGACGGCCTTGATGAAACGCTTCTTGGCATCCTTTGTATCCAGACCAGCGGGCAGTTCCAAGGCGGCGATAGTGTCGAACGCGAGCCACGGGCACACGGCTTCGGCACCGTAGCCAGCCAGCAGGGCGAAGTGATGCACCTCGCGTGCGGAACCGGTATCCACCACCAGACCGGTGCTGGTGCGCAGACCGGCAGTCACCAGATGGTGGTGCACGGCAGCTGTCGCCAGCAGGGCGGGTATCGCCACGCGTGTCGCGCTCATCGAGCGGTCGGACAGGATCAGAACGTTATAACCTTTGGCTACAGCCTTCTCGGCCGCCTTGCACAGGGCGGCAATGGCTTTCTCGCTGCCTGCCGCGCCGTCCTTCACCGGATAGGTGATGTCCAGCACCTGCGACTTGTAAGCGCCCTTGGTGAGCTTGTCGATGTCGTACAGCTTGGCGATGTCTTCCTGCGACAGCACAGGCTGATGCACTTCCAGACGCGGCGCGGGCTTGCTCTCGTCGACGCCGAGCAGGTTGGGCTTGGGTCCGATGAAGGAGGTCAGCGACATCACGATCTCTTCGCGGATCGGGTCGATGGGCGGGTTGGTCACCTGAGCGAACAGTTGCTTGAAGTAGTTGTAGAGCACCTTGCTGCGGCCCGACAGCACCGGCAGCGCGGCATCCGCACCCATGGAGCCGATGGCTTCCTCGCCCGCTGTCGCCATCGGCAACATCAGGAACTTGGTGTCTTCCTGGGTGTAGCCGAATGCCTGCTGGGTATCGAGCAGAGTGGCCTCGTTCTTCAGCACAAGTTTGGACTTCGACAGGTCGTCCAAGTAATGACGCGATTTCTCGATCCAGTTGCGATACGGCTTGGCGGTGGCGAGCTGCTGTTTCAGTTCTGCATCGTCCACGATGCGTCCGGCCTGCATGTCGATGAGGAACATCTTGCCCGGCTGCAAACGCCATTTCTTGACTATGTTCTTCTCGGCGAAATCCAGCACGCCCATCTCGGAGGCCATCAGCACCACGTCGTCTTCGGTGATCAGGTAGCGTGCGGGACGCAGACCGTTACGGTCCAGCGTCGCACCGATCATCCGGCCATCGGTGAAAGCCACGGCGGCGGGGCCATCCCACGGCTCCATCAGCGCAGCATGGTACTCGTAGAACGCGCGGCGCTCTTCGTCCATCAGCGGATTGCCGGCCCAGGCTTCGGGAATCAGCATCATCATCGCGTGCGGCAGCGANNGTGTTGATCTCGCCGTTGTGCGCGATCATGCGGAACGGATGGGCCAGATCCCAGGTCGGGAAGGTGTTGGTGGAGAAGCGCTGGTGCACCAGAGAGAAGGCGCTGACCAGTTCCTTGTCCTGCAGGTCGAGGAAGTACTTGCCGACCTGGTCGGCCAGCAGCATGCCCTTGTAGACGATGGTGCGCGACGACAGCGACGGGATGTAAAAGCCCTTGCCCTGTCCTTTGGGCAGCTCACGCACGGCGTGCTCTGCGGTCTTGCGGATAACGAACAGTTTGCGCTCGAACGCGTCCTGGTCGGCGGTCTTCTTGCCGCGCGCGATGAACACCTGGCGTACCACGGGTTCGACCGCCTTGACGCTCTCGCCCAAGCCCTTGTTGTCCACCGGCACGTCGCGCCAGCCCAGCAGGGTCTGGCCTTCGGCCTTGATCTTCGCTTCAATGATCTTTTCGCAGGCGGCGCGGGCTTTCGCATCGCGCGGCAGGAACAGCATGCCGACGCCGTAGTCTCCGGCAGCGGGCAATGCGACTTTATTCTTGAGGAGTGCTTTGCGCAGGAAGGCGTCGGGGACCTGGATCAGGATACCGGCGCCATCGCCCGCCAGCGGATCGGCACCGACCGCACCGCGGTGCGTGAGGTTCTCCAGTATCTGCAGACCCTGGCTGACCCGATCGTGACTTTTCTGACCTTTAATATGTGCGACGAATCCGACACCGCATGCATCATGTTCATGGCGCGGGTCGTATAGACCCTGCTGCGCCGGCAACGAAGAATTGCTCACCTTGTTCCTCACCTCGATCATCCGATAAAAACGGCGGCATTAGCCGCCTTCCATTTGTTTTTGCGAAAGGGCGGGAATGCTACCTTAATAGGGGATGGAGGGCAACTTGCTGCTTAGATCTCTTCGATGGCGAAGATGCGCCGATGCTCGCGGATAGCGTAGCGATCCGTCATGCCGGCGATGTAATCGGCCACTGAACGAGCCTGATCCGACTCGGCCTGCAGATTGAATTGCGGCGGTAACAGCCTGGGGTCATCCATAAACGCTTGGAAAAGGTCGCCGATGATGCGGCGCGCCTTGGCTGTCATGCGCATGACGCGGTAATGCCGGTACAGATGAGTACGCAAAAAACCCTTGAGCTCGCGGTTGAGTTCGAACATATCCGCGCTGAATGCCGCGAGTGGAGGTGCGATGCGCACATCATCGGCACTCTTGGGTACATGTTCGCGTATGTTGTGTTCTGTTTGTCGGATGAGATCGTTGACCAGCGTGCCGATCATGTGGCGCACCGTTTCATGCACCACGCGGCGCTCGGCCAAGTTTGGCCAGGTAGTACGAACTTCTTCCAGATGTCGGGCGAACAGGCGCACCGAGCCTAGTTGCTCCAGGGTCAGCAGACCGGAGCGCAGACCATCATCAACATCATGATTGTTGTAAGCGATCTCGTCGGCAAGGTTGGCGACCTGGGCCTCAAGGTTCGGCCGCTGCCCCTTGAGGAAGCGCTCGCCCACATCCCCCAGATGCGCTGCATTCTCTTTCGAGCAATGTTTAAGTATGCCTTCGCGCGTCTCAAAGCACAGGTTGAGGCCGTCGAACGCGGCATAGCGCTCTTCCAGCACATCCACCACCCGCAACGATTGCAGGTTGTGCTCGAAACCGCCGTGATCCTTCATGCACTCGTTCAGCGCTTCCTGCCCGGCATGACCGAACGGGGTATGGCCAAGATCGTGCGCCAGCGACACGGCTTCCACCAAGTCCTCGTTCAGCGCCAGCCGTCGCGCGATGGAGCGGCCAATCTGGGCGACTTCGATGCTGTGGGTAAGACGGGTGCGGAACAGGTCGCCTTCGTGGTTCACGAAGACCTGCGTCTTGTATTCGAGCCTGCGGAATGCGGCGGAGTGGATGATGCGGTCGCGGTCGCGCTGGAATTCACTGCGACCTGTCGGTGCCGGCTCAGGGACTCTTCTGCTGCGGGCACTCTTGCTGACCGCATAGGGCGCGAGTTCAAGTTCAGGCACTGCACGACTCCAGAGTCTGTTCCAGCAGGCCTTGCGGCACCTCGCCGGTCATCACCGCATGTCCCAGTGCCTTCAGCAACACGAAGCGGATCTTGCCGTCGGCCACTTTCTTGTCCAGTCCCATCAGGTTCAGATATTTTTCCGCGCCGAGTTTGGGGGAGACGATGGGGAGTCCGCTCTGTTCGAACAGTTTGCGCACGCGCGCCACGTCCTGCGCATTCAGCCAGCCCAGGCGCTGCGACAAGTCAGCCGCCATGATCGTGCCGGCAGCCACGGCTTCGCCATGCAGCCAGGCGCCATAGCCCATGCCGTTCTCGATGGCATGGCCGAAGGTATGGCCGAGGTTGAGCAGGGCGCGCTCGCCGCTCTCTCGCTCGTCGTTGCCAACGACCTCGGCCTTGTTCCGGCAACTGCGCGCGATGGCGTATTGCAGGGCATCGGTATCTCGCGCCAGCAGTTTGGACATATTGGTCTCCAGCCATTCCAGAAAGGGCAGGTCGCGGATCAGGCCGTACTTGATGACCTCGGCGATGCCCGCGCGCAATTCCTTGTCAGGCAGGGTACCAAGCACGGTCGTATCGGCCAGTACCACGCGCGGCTGGTAGAAGGCACCGATCATGTTCTTGCCCAGTGGATGGTTGATGCCGGTCTTGCCGCCCACGGAGGAATCGACCTGTGACAGCAAAGTGGTAGGGATCTGGATAAACGGCACGCCGCGCAAGTAGGTGGCCGCTGCATAGCCGGTGATGTCGCCGATGACGCCGCCGCCCAGGGCGATGAGCGGAGTGCTGCGTTCGCTGCGCGCCGTCAGCAATGCATCGTAGATAATGTTCAGTGATTCGCCCGACTTGTACTGTTCGCCATCCGGCAGGATGACGGACTGCACTTGCACTCCGTTCGCGACAAGCCCGTCACTCAGCTGTTTCAGATACAACGGGGCGACGGTGGTGTTACTGATAATGACTGTACGTTTGCGCGGGATGTGCGGCAACAGCAACTCGACTTGCCCCAGCAGACCGCTGCCGATATGGATCGGGTAGCTGCGCTCGGCCAAGCCCACATTCAGTGTTTGCATCGTTCCCCCGACTTCTGCCATCGCTTCGTAGCCTCCCAATTTTTGCTGCAACTTCTCGATCAATATCTGCACGCTCTGTTTGCCAGTATGCATGATCACATCCGCAGCTTCCGTATACAGGGGGTCGCGCAGGTCATGCAGTTCCTGCAACTTGGCACGGGGATTCTCCGTCTGCAGCAGGGGGCGGTTCTGGTCGTGGCGCGTGCGTTGCCACAGGTCGTGCACGCTGCTTTTCAAATACACCACCACGCCATGCTGTTTCATCGCAGCGCGATTCTGCGAACTGAGGATTGCCCCGCCGCCGGTAGCCAGCACGATATTGTCGTTCTCAAGCAATTCCTGGATCACACCACTTTCTCGCACCCTGAACCCGGCTTCGCCTTCCACGTCGAAGATGTGCGGGATTGTCACGCCTGTGCGGCGCTGTATCTCTTCATCGCTGTCGATGAACTTCTTCCCCAGTTGCTTGGCAAGAAGTTTGCCGACTGTGGTCTTGCCTGCCCCCATCATACCGACGAGAACGATATTGCCGGAATCGCGCTTGTTTTGGTGACCGCCTGTTTTCATTCTGGAATTGTAGCGGAAAAACAATCCTGCAAAAAAGAAAGCCCGGCATTGCCGGGCTTTCGCACATACACGCCGAGCTTAGTTCATTCCCAAGCTTTCTTTCAATATTTTGGGAGTGATAAACACCAGCAATTCCTTTTTGCTTCTGATCAGGGTATTGGTTTTGAACAGCCAGCCCAGGATGGGAATGTCCTTCAAGCCGGTTACGCCCTCTGTAGAATCAGATTCATCCTGCGTATAAATGCCGCCGATCACTACGGTTCCACCATTATCAACCAGAACATCAGTTTCCACTTTCTTGGTATTGATGCTGGGAACCCCGGAATAGATATTACCGACGGTATCTTGATTCACGTTCACTTTCATCGAAACGTGATCCTCCGGCGTGATTTGCGGGGTAACTTTCAGGCTCAGCACTGCCTTTTTGAAAGCCACGCTGGTTGCTCCACTACTGGAAGCCTGCAGATATGGCACTTCGACGCCGGACTCGATGTTTGCCTCTGTCTTATCGGCGGTCACCACTCGTGGGCTTGCAATATTTTTAGTTGTACCGTCTGTCGCCGATGCATTGAGCTCCAAAGTCAGCGTCTTTGTTGCGGCTGCGTTGAACAGCGTCATGGTCAACCCACCCAGACCAGCCGAGGCTCCGGGCAGATTCACGTTACCCGCGATTGCCCCCCTCTGTCCGCCCCCGGGACTGAAGCCACCACCTTGAGCGACCGTGGGCCCGGTATAACCCAAGCGACCACCGAGTGAATGGTTAAATGTCTCGGATGCCTCTACAAACCTGGCTTCAATCAATACTTGGCGTACCGGTATATCCAATATCTTGATAAACCGCCTGATTTCATCCAAACGAGACGGCGTATCCTGAACAAAAAGCATATTCGTGCGCGTATCAGAAATCGCACTTCCTCGCTTGGACAGCAATTTCTGTTTGTCGTTAGAAAACAATTTTACGAAGTCTGCAGCTTTTGCATAGGCCAATTGGAAAGTTTCAGTCCGCAACGGCTCGAGCTCGGTGATTTCCTGCCGTGCAGAAAACTCGAGCTTTTCCTTGGTGGCAATCTCTTCTCTTGGCGCCACCTGAATAACGTTGCCGTTCTTGCGCATATCCAGGCCCTTGCTCTGCAGAATGATATCGAAGGCCTGGTCCCATGGCACATCCTTCAAGCGCAAGGTTAAGCTACCGGAAACTGTATCGCTGATCACCATGTTTAAACTGGTGAAATCAGCAATCACGCTCAACGCCTCGCGCGTCGAAATGTTTTGGAAATTCAGGGTCAGTTTCTCGCCCGCGTAGCCAATCTGGCTGCTCTTCACCAGCTTGTTCGGATCATCGACAACCGCCTTGATTTCAATAATGAACTTGTTGTCTGTTTGGTAGGCTGCATACTCCCACAGCCCCTTGGGTTCGATCATCAGGCGCACATTCTCCCCTTGCGAGAAGGCGTCAATCATTTGCACCGGGGTCGCAAAATCAGACACATCCAATTTGCGCTGAAGGTTTCGCGGCAAACTGGTTCTTTGGAAATCGACCAAGAGCATGCGCCCTTGCTGTTTTATATCAATCCCTACATCGGCATCAGAAAGATCGATCTGAACTCTTCCTTCCCCATTCTTGCCCCGATGAAAATCTACATCTCGCAGACTATGCTTCTGAGCCCCCGGCTTAGCATCTGCAAAATGCGTAGCCCCGTTCTGCACACCACCACCCACCACATTCTTATGAAGCGTGATCAGCAGATTGGCGCCTTCCATTCGAGTCTCGTAGCTCAGCATTTGGGACAAATTGATAACCAATCGTGTGCGGCTGCCTGCCTGAACGATATTCGCGCTTCGAATGTCTCCCTCGCCAAATTCCTGGGTTGACTTGCCTATCCCGTTTTCCGTGTTGGTAAAGTCGAAAGCAATCCGCGGTGGGGTATTGATTGCAAAAGCTGCAGGCAACTTATTCAGCGCATCTTTCAAAGCAACTGTAACAACGACCTTCCCGCCCATCTCATTGCTTACGCTGAGTGACTGAATACTGTTCGGCACCTCGATCGAGGAGGTTTCTTCAGCAAGTACACCTTGCGAAAATGAGATTAGCGCTATCGCGACTAATTGAATCACGCCGTGGAGTGGATTGCGAAACTGTCTCATATTGTTACTCCTAATTACTCAATCAATTGCAAAGTGCTTTCGCGCTCTGACCAATCACCCGCACTGTCCTGCACCATTTCTTTGATCTTCACTTCAGTTTCAGAGACGGACGTTATTTGGCCAAAATTCTGACCAATGTAATTTCCGGCTTTGACACGATATATTTTGCCTTCGGAAGAGCGAACTACAGCATGCCCAACATTTCTCTGGAACAGATAGCCAACCATTTTCAAGCTTTCAAGCGGGAAGTCTTCCAGCTCTTCTTTGGGGCGATCAAGGTTCGGCTGGTTCAGGCCACTACGGCTAGCGTTTCGAACATCAGGCTTGCGAGGTTTGAACGGATCCATCAGGCCCGTATCATTTTCGTATGTGAACGGCTCGTAAGGCTTGATGTCCGGAGGTGGCTCAACCTTACCGCGCATGTCGGCTCCGGCATTCTTTACAAAGTCCCGCAAGTCCTGGAACTCTTCCCCTCCGCAGGCAGTGAGGGTTAGTGAAACTAACAGTATTGAATACGCTGTTTTCATTTTTTCTTGGCTCCTGCGGCTCTGGATGCCTGCTTCTGCGCAGCCAACTCATCCTCATCCAGATAGCGATAGGTCTTCGCGGTCGCATCCAAAGTCAGCATGCCGCCGGTGCCCGCAGCGGGAGTGACACTTACATTGTTTAATGTAACGATTCGAGGCAACTGCGAGATATCACTTGCGAATTTGCCCAGATCGTCGTAACTGCCCGAGACTTTCAGCATGATTGGTTGTTCTGTAAATACCCCGGTAGCAACTTCGGCACCAGGTCTGAACAATTCGAATTGCAGACCTCTACCCAGTCCTGCCTGGTTGATATCGGTCAGCAATGCATCCATTTCTGATTTGCTTGGCAATTGTTTAAGCAATGCACCAAAAGACTGCTGCGTATCAATCAATTGTTTTTTGATGATATCCAGATTGATTGCTTGTCGCTTCTTCACCAAATAAGTTTCACGCAGCTTCTCTTCTTCCGTCCGCACCGTCTTCAGGCTTTCCCATTGCCCCTGCCAATCGAAGGTCGCTCCTGCCAGAACCACCAGCACGAACATCGTCAGGAATGCAGCAAACTTGATCAGCCATGGCCAACTTCCTGGCGTCTTTGGGTCGACATTCTTTAGCTCTTCAATAAAATTCATCGCTGCCTAACCTTTCCCACCAGATGGCGCGACCTGCTTAGTCAAGTTGAAATTAAGCGAGAACTCGCTGATCCGAGCTCCGCTAACTGTTGTCGCATGTATCTCAATCAAAGTCGGCGAGTCTAGCCAAGGCGAATCTTCGATCGAGCGCATCAAAGTCGAAACACGCGAGTTTGATTGAGCATAACCAACCACGCTGATCTTGTTTACGTTTTGCTTGACGCTCTTTAAATAAACGCCATCCGGCAAGATGCGCAGCATCTGATCAAGCAGGTGCACCACATCTGATCTTGTACTTTGCAGATTCTCAACGACTGTTTTGCGAGAAAGCAGTGATTGCGTTTGCTCACGCAATTTCTTTATCTCATCGATCTGCTTATCCAGCACCGCGATCTCTTGCTTCAAATAGGTATTGCGACGCTCTTGGTAAGATATCTGCGTGCTGATGGCAACATGGACGAAACCGACAACCACCGCTCCCAATACCAGCGATAGCGCACTCAGAATGATGAACTGAAGCTGTCTTGCCTTTCGCTTCTCTGCGCGGTGAGGTAATAGATTGACGCGTATCATGATGGGTCGAACCTCCGCATGGCCAAACCGCAAGCAACCATCAATGCGGGGGCGTCCATCTGCAATTGACGCGGCTTGATACGGCTGGAAAGTGTCATCAACTCAAAGGGGTTCGCCACTAAAGTGCTGACTTGCGTACGTGTCGCGACGGCCTCATCAAGCCCCGGCAATGCTGCACAGCCTCCGGCAAGTACCACGTAATTCACTTCGTTATATTGAGTGGATGTGAAGAAGAACTGCAACGCGCGCGATACTTCCATTGCGATGTTCTCGCGGAACGGTGACAGCACATCGCTTTCATAATTCTCAGGCAGCCCGCCATTACGCTTGGCTGATTCTGCCTCCTCGGAAGACAATCCGAACACGCTCTGGATCTGTTGCGTGAGCTGGATGCCACCGACCTGCTGGTCCCGCATATAGACCGATTGCCCATTGCGCAAGACGTTAACGTTCATCACATACGCGCCAATATCCACTAAAGCGATGCATTGATCGTTCGCCCCTCCGGGAAGCTGGGAACGGATCATCTCGAACGCCGCCTCCGCTGCATACGGCTCAACATCCACCACGATCGCCTTCAAGCCTGCGGTCTGCGCAGCCGCCACACGGTCTTCCACGTTCGCTTTGCGTGATGCGGCCAGCAACACTTCGACCTCGTCGGGATTGTTCGGCGCGGGGCCAATCACCTGAAAGTCCAAGTTGACTTCTTCCAACGCAAAGGGGATGTATTGGTTCGCTTCCGTCTCGACTTGATATTCCAGATCATCCTCGCGCAGGCCGGCGGGCAACAAGATCTTCTTGCTGATCACAGCGGCAGCCGGCAAAGCGAGGCTAACGTTCCGGATTCGCGAGCCCAGACGTTTCCATGCACGCTTCACAGTGTCGGAGACTGCATCGAGATTGTTGATATTGCCATCGCTCACCGCATCCGACGGGAGCGCTTCGATAGAATACCGCTCAACCACATATCCGCCCTTCTTCGGCGCCTTGCTCAGCTCAACCATCTTCACTGAGGACGAACTGATATCCACCCCGATCAAGGGTGGCGTTGAAGTGCTCAGAAAGTCTAACGGGATATCAAAATTTCCTTTGATCATAGGCTGGTTAGCGCTTTTTCGTACAAAGTGGTTTAAATCCTAGCAATAACTCCCGCGTGTGTAAAGTTTTTTCTATGTTATCGAAATTCCGGCTTCAGACGATATAATCGCCCAATAATTTTCAGACTTGCGCCATGACCTCTCGCTGGTGGTTCTATCCTGCCCTTGTTGTACTCGCTCTTCCGCTGTTGCCGATTCTGCTGCTCGTCTTCGCCGCGATCATCACTTATCCGACTTTGCCCACGCTGGAGACGCTGACAGACTATCGCCCGAAGATGCCGTTGCGCGTGTTCAGCGCCGAAGGGACTCTGATCGGCGAGTTCGGCGAAGAACGCCGCGAACTGGTACGCATCGAGGATGTTCCGGAACTGATGAAGAAGGCTATCCTCGCCGCAGAAGACGACCGCTTCTACGAACACGGCGGCGTCGACTACATCGGCGTGTTGCGCGCAGCCTACTCCAACTTCACTTCGGGCGGGGTAAAGCAGGGGGCCAGCACGATCACCATGCAAGTCGCGCGCAATTTCTTCCTCTCCAAGGAAAAAACGCTGACACGCAAATTCAACGAGATGCTGCTGTCCTTCAAGATCGAGCACAACCTGAGCAAAGATGAGATCCTGCAGTTGTACGTCAACCACATCTACCTCGGCCAGCGCTCCTACGGTTTTGCTTCAGCTGCCCAGATCTATTATGCCAAGACACTCAACCAGCTGACGTTGTCGGAGATGGCGATGCTGGCCGGTCTGCCGAAAGCGCCAGCCGCTTTCAATCCGGTGGTGAATCCGGAACGGGCCAAAGTGCGCCAGATGTACATCCTCCGACGCATGCATGATCTGCGCTATATCACGCAGGAGGAGTTGGATCTTGCCTTGAACGAGCCGCTTGAGACCAAGCAGGTGGCCCACCGGCAGACGTTCGCGGTCAACGCAAGCTTTGTGGCGGAAATGGCGCGGCAGGAGATGTATGACCGATTCCAGGAAGAGGCTTACACGCAGGGATACAGCGTTCACACCACCATCCGCGCTCAGGATCAGGCAGCCGCCTACGCCTCTCTGCGCAAAGGCGTGCTGGAATACGACCAGCGCCACGGCTATCGCGGGCCGGAAGGCTATGTGGATCTCAAGAAGAACAATACCGATGAACTCTTGGAGGAAGCACTTGAAGACGTTCCGGACGCTGAGGATCTCATCCCGGCCGTAGTCCAATCAATCAATCCCAAAGGTATAAGTGCTTACTGCAAGAATGGGCAGGTCGTCGAGATCCGCGGAGAAGGCCTGCGTTTTGCCCAGCAGACGCTCGGAGAGAAACTCGCATTGAACCGTCGTATTCGCGTCGGCTCCCTGATCCGCGTGTACAAGAACGCACAGGACTTCTGGGAGATCACCCAGGTTCCGCAAGCCGAGGCCGCCTTTGTGTCGGCGAATCCGCGCGACGGTGCGATCTTCGCGCTGGTCGGAGGCTTTGACTTCTACCGCAACCAGTTCAACCATGTCACCCAGGCATGGCGCCAGCCCGGTTCCAGCTTCAAACCTTTCATCTACTCCGCCGCGCTTGAGAAGGGATTCACACCGGCCTCCGTCATCAACGATGCGCCGCTGGTCATCGACCTCGCCCAAACCGGCGAAGAACTGTGGCAACCGAAGAACTTCGACGGCGAGTTTTCCGGCCCGATGCGCATGCGCCAGGGTCTGACCCGCTCCAAGAATCTCGTCTCCATCCGCATCCTGCAGGCTATCGGTCTGGACTATGCGCAGGATTACGTCACCAAGTTCGGTTTCGAGAAGCAAAAGATTGGCGCATACCTCACCATGGCGCTGGGCGCTGGCTCGGTCACTCCGATGCAGTTGATGAGCGGCTACTCCGTCTTCGCCAACGGCGGCTATCGCGTCACGCCGTATTTCATCCAGCGTATCGAGGATGGTCAGGGCAACATCATCGCGCAAGCGGCCCCAGTGATCGCCGGCGAGAACGCGGAACAGGTCATCGATGTACGCAACGCCTTCACCATGGTCAATATGATGCAAGATGTGGTGAAGCACGGCACCGCCATGCGCGCCATGGAACTGGGCCGTCAGGATCTCGCCGGCAAGACCGGCACCACCAGCGATTCGATGGATGCATGGTTCGCCGGATTCCATCCCACCCTGGTCGCCGTCACATGGCTGGGCTACGACAATCCGCAAAGCCTGGGTGAGAAGGAGACCGGCGGCGGTGCAGCCCTGCCTATCTGGATGGGGTACATGGGACAGATATTGAAAGGCGTCCCGGAAGTCACATACACCATGCCCGAGCACGTCATCACTGCCCGCATCAATGATAACGGTCTGCGCGATCCCAATGGGAACCGCATCGAATATTTCTACGAAGAGAACCCGCCGCCCGAACAGGGCGATGTGGTGCCGGAAGAGAACAAACCCGCCGACACGGTAAACGACCAGCTTTTCTGATGAGCAAGCCAAACCTGCAACGCCGCGACCTGATGCGCGAACAACTGGCGCACCAGGCCGCCAAACTGATGGCCGAGGACGGCATCACCGATCACGCTATGGCGAAACTCAAAGCTGCCCGACAACTCGGTGCGGCAGACACACAGCACCTGCCCAGCAACCAGGAAGTGGATGATGCACTGCACAGCTACCGCACGCTCTACCAGAGCGACAGCCATCCGGAATGCCTGCAGCTACTGCGCGAGGAAGCGCTGGCCGCCATGCGCCTGCTGGAACAATTCCACCCCTACCTCACCGGTTCGGTACTGAATGGTACGGCCGATGAGGAGTCCGATATCAACCTGATGCTCTTCAGCGACGATGCCAAAGCGGTACTGCTGTTCCTGCTCAAATCCAATGTTGAATTCGATGACGGCGAATGGCGAGTCCGCATCAACGGCAGGGAAGAAACGGTCCCCAGCTATACGCTGACCGTTGAGTCCGGCGTACAGATACACCTCATCGTCCTGCCTGAAAATGCCCGGCACAGCGGCAGCCGGCATCCGGATACCCACGCGGGTATCGCCGCAGTTGAAGCATTGTTGGCACCCGGAAAATAATTCTTTCGAGTCTGTCGTCGCGCGGTCGGGATCTGCGTTCTATACACTAAGCCCCCTGATTTTCAGGGTGCTTGATCCCACCAATCCGATAAGGAGCACCAAAATGAAACATGCATTGACTGTCGCTACAGCCCTGCTTGCCCTGTCTGCCTCCGCCTTCGCAGATGACACTCTTCAGTCCACCGCCGACAAGCGCGGCGACCGCATCGAACAGCGTCTGGACAACCGCGGCGACCGTATCGAGAATCGTTTGGACCGGAAAGGCGCGCGCGTCGAACAACGGTTGGACAATCGCGGTGATCGCATAGAAGAACGACTGGATGCGAAGGCCGACAAGGCCCGCGCCAACGGCAACGAGGAACGCGCCGAACGTCTTGAGCGCAAGGGCGACCGCATCGACCAGCGCCTCGACAACAAGGGTGAGCGTGTCGAGAACCGCACAGAAAGACGCGGCGACCGTATCGACAACCGTCTGGACAAGAAAGGCGAGCGCATCAACCGGCGTCTTGACCGCCGCACGCAACGGGCGAACTGACCGGCACAGGCACCCTGCAGATACAGATGAAGCATGACCCGGATACTCGCCAGAAGATGCAGGTTTTCCTCGCCGGCATCGAGGGTCGTGCCTTTCGTATCGCACAGTTCGCCACAGGTAACCGGGATGAGGCATTGGAGGTCGTTCAGGATGCGATGATGAAGCTGGCGCAGAACTATTCGGATCACGGCGCTGACGAATGGAAGCCATTGTTCTACAGCATCCTGCAAACCCGCATCCGCGACTGGCAACGGCGCCAGACTGTGCGCAACCGCTTCAGAACCTGGTTCGCATGGAATGAAGAGGATGATGAGGATACGCTCGAACAGTATCCGGCAGACGATGCCGGTGAGCCCTCGATACGACTGGAGCATAACCAGTTCATGACGCGGTTGAATCGTGAACTCGGCGCCTTACCCTACCGGCAACAACAGGTCTTTCTATTGCGCGTGTGGGAGGGACTGGACATCGCCCAGACAGCGGAGGCGATGCAATGTTCGGAGAGCAGCGTCAAGACACACCATGCCCGCGCACTGGAAAAACTGCAGAAGCAACTGGAGGATCTTCGATGAAACCCAATGATGAAGAGTTCGAAAAACGCGTTCGTTCCACGCTGGATTCCGGTATCGCGAATCTTGATGCCGAAACCCGCAGCCGCTTGGCGGTCATACGCCACGCTGCTCTGGCGCAGAAGCCGTTCCTGTCGCGCTGGATCTCTTTCGACAACTGGGGTCCCGCAGCAGCCCTTGCAATGAGCGTCATCTTTGCCCTTGTTATTTTCATCAACCCGTCCTTCAACAAGAGTCCCGAGCAACTTGCCTTGCAGGATAGCGATATCGTTCTTGAACTGCTGCTGAATGAGGAAGCGCAGGACGATTCTGCCGATCCGGATTTTTACGTGTGGCTGGATGCTGTGATGCTGGAAGAAGAGGAAGCTGCAAATGCAAGCTAGATATTGGCTGTTCATGATGCTGTTGCAGTCTCTTCCCGCCGCCCACGCCGAGGAGGCAGAGCCCCCGCTGGAATTGATCGAACTGCTTGGCGAAATGGAAGAGGAAGATACCGACCTCGATATCGCCATGTCGGATATTCATGGAAAATTGAATGAGAAGGGGGTGCTACCCCCGGAGGTGAAAGATGATGAATAAGCTGTTATCCGGATTGTGCCATTACGTTGCGGCTCTGACCTTCATGTTCACCATCGGGTCGGTGCCGGCATCTGCCGCCGAAGGAGTCGCCTGGAACGAACTCAGCACGCAGCAACAACAGGTGCTGTCCTCCATGAAAGACAAGTGGAGCGGCTTGCCCGCCGAACGACAGGAGCGCCTCAGCAAGGGCGCCGCCAAATGGGCGACCATGAGTCCTGAACAGAAGGCCAAAGCACGCGAGCGCATGGCACGCTTCAAGGATTTGACCCCGGAAGAAAGGGAGTCCGTCAAACAGCGCATGCGCGAGTTTCGCGAACTGCCGCCCGAGCAACGCGAAGCGCTGCGCGAACGCTGGCAAAAAATGTCGCCGGAACAGCGTGCAAAATTCCGCGAACGCGTACGCAACATGACACCAGAGCAGCGCGAGCGGTTCAGACAACGCAGGCTGGAACGCCAGCGCAAGCGCTGAGAGGCTACAGGCCTCTCGAACTTTTTTTAGCTAGACTGCCCAGTACGGTTTACCTGTCTGACAGCTTCGATTATCTTGTCATGCGTTCTGTGAATATCTTGAGGGGTTGCAAATGAGAAGAGTGATCGTTTCTTTGCTGGGACTGCTACTGGCACAAACCGTCTGCGCCACTGAATTGTTCGGCACCGTCGAAGCGGTATCCGGCGAAGCCACGGTGATCGATGTGACCGGTACTGGCAAGCGCATCACTTCCGGCGTGCAAATCTTTGCCGGCCAAAGCATCCAGACCGCTGCCGATGGCGAAGTGCACATCGTCACCAAAGACAGCGGGCTCATCGCCCTGCGTCCGAACAGCAACTTTCGCATCGACCGCTATCAGGCCAAAGGCGAATCCTCGGACGAAGTTGTGTTCTCCCTGCTCAAAGGCGCGTTGCGATCCATCACCGGCTGGATTGCCAAAAGCAATGCTTCCGCCTATCGCCTGAATACCCCGACCACCACCATCGGCGTGCGCGGCACCGACCACGAGACCACCGTCATCGACATTGCGGTGGATGATGATCAGCCCGGCACTTTCGACACCGTGAACGAAGGCGTCACCGTGATACGGACTGCACAGGGTGAGATCGAAGTGCACCCCGGCGAACATGCTTTCGCTCCGCGCGAGGCCGGTGTCGCACCGCGCTTGCTTGCCCAACGTCCAGGGTTCATGAAGCGCCGCGCGTTACGGATCGAGGAGCGCATCCAACAGCGCAAAGAGCATCTGTTCCAGAATGTGCAGCACCGGCTCAAGGAACGTGCAGGCGAACCGCGAGATGCTCCAGGCGACCGGAAACCGGGCATCAAGAACCGTCGCGAGGAAGCCAAGAAAAAGATTGAACAGCGCAGACCGCGCGAGCGTCGTAATCCGTGATCGTTAATCCGCAATAATGTCAGAGGATACCTATGCCCGTATTCGCCTCTCCGCTTCGCCTTGCCGCCCTTTTGTTCTTCGTGCCCAACTTGGCCTTGGCCGATGGTTATACCGCCCTTAGCTACGGCTCCGGTCCGGACGGTTACCGTTCATACAGTTTCACGGGTGATATTGATCTTTCCAAAACGGTAAAGCTCAGTCTCGATCACTTCCTCGCCCAGTCGGCCGGTGCAAGCAACACGCACCAAACCGGACTCGGTATCTCCTGGCAGGCATTGGAACTGGTCTCGGCTAACTACCGCTACTCCGAGACCAACGATGGGACTTTCGCAGTCAAAGGCAGTGAAGGCGGTCTGTCCTTTGCGCTGGATACGCTCTGGCAAGGTGAGTTGCAGACTTCGTTCGATCTTGGCTACGGATCGTTCAAATACAAATCTGCCAATCCGCAAACTGTCGCGGCATCCAATTTTGTCCTGACGCAAAACAGAAACAGTTATGGCTTGAGTCAGGACCTCACTTCCACCCTGACCCTGTATGGCTCGCATGATCAGTATAAATATGACCGCGATGTGAAAGCACTTGCCATTTTCCTGCTGAAGCGGACGCGCAACACCTCCAAAGCTGCATTCAGCCTGCTGGCTTTCCCTGATAAGACCAACACGCTTGGAATGGGCTGGAGGGCAACTGACGCACTGAACCTGGATGTCTCGTTCAGCAAGACCACCACCCTGCTCGACCAGCAACTGAAGAATACGAGATTAGGCTTCGATTATCAGGCTAGTGACAGTTTGAATCTGGGCATCGCGCTCACTCGCAGCATCGCCTCCGCCATGGTAAATAACAGTGGTGTGACGGTCCAACCAGAGACGCGTGATAACTACTGGGAACTGACCGCAGGCTGGTCTTTCTGAGCGCTTGATACAAAAAGGGCAGACCTTGCGTCTGCCCTTGTTCTGTTATTTCTTCAACCAGCGCGCCGCATCCAGCGCGAAGTAAGTCAGGATGCCGTCCGCCCCGGCGCGTTTGAACGCCAGCAGTGACTCCAACACGCAGGCCTCTTCGTTCAGCCAGCCATTCTGCGCGGCGGCTTTCAGCATCGCGTATTCGCCGCTCACCTGATAGACGAAGGTCGGGGCCTTGAACTCGTCCTTCACGCGCCGCACGATGTCGAGGTAGGGCATACCGGGCTTGACCATCACCATGTCGGCACCTTCCTGCAGGTCCAGACCGACTTCCCACAGGGCTTCATCGGAGTTGGCCGGGTCCATCTGGTAAGTGTATTTGTTGCCCTTACCGAGGTTGCCACTGGAGCCCACCGCATCGCGGAACGGACCGTAGAAGCTGGAGGCGTATTTGGCCGAGTAGGCCATGATGCGGGTATGAATGCGATTGTGTTCGTCCAACGCGGCACGCACCGCGCCGATGCGCCCGTCCATCATGTCCGAGGGCGCGACGATGTCGGCACCGGCTGCCGCATGGGTCTGCGCCTGACGGGTCAGCACGGCGATGGTCTCGTCGTTGAGCACATAGCCACTGTCATCGATGAGTCCGTCCTGACCATGGATGGTGTAAGGATCGAGCGCAACGTCTGTCATCACGCCCAGTTCGGGAAAGTTCTTCTTGAGCTCGGCCACCACGCGCGGCACGAGTCCCTTCGGATTGTAGGCTTCCTCCGCCCCCAGGCTCTTCAATGGAGTATCGATCACCGGAAAGATCGCCATGACCGGAATGCCCAGCTTGACGCATTGTTCGGCGTCCTTCAGCAGCAAGTCCAAAGTTTTGCGCTGCACGCCCGGCATGGACTTCACATCCTCGACCTTGTTGCTGCCTTCGAGCACGAAAACGGGGTAGATGAAGTCTGACTGAGTGAGTATGTGCTCTCGCATCAAGTCCCGCGAAAACTGGTCTCGGCGCATACGGCGCATTCTGGAATTGGGATATTTTCCGAGTATCTGCATGGTTATTCCTAAAAAATTTGAACCCTCTGGAACTATTTTCGCATAGTCCCGTCTGAACATTCGAGTAGCGAAAGCTGCTTCCCGTTTCTCCTCCCTGAGCGGGTGTCTTTACCCTGTAAAGACTTTATGCCCCTGACCTCCCCCTTTGGTTCAGGGGCGTTTTTTTGCCCATCATTCCTTGAGCCAGCCAGCAATCACCGCTTCCGCTTCATCCGTTCCCAGTTTTTTCAGACTGGAGAAAAGCTGCACCGTGCATTGCGGAAAATGTTCTGCCAGAAACTCTTTGACCTCGCGCAACGTCTTGGTGGATTCCTGGCGGCTCAGCTTGTCGGATTTGGTAAGCAGAATATGGATGGGCTTGCCGGTCGGTGCGAACCAGCCCAGCATGCCCTGGTCGCGGTCGGTCAGCGGATGCCTTGCGTCCATGATCACCACCAGACCTGCCAATTCCTCGCGGGTCTGCAGATACTCGCTCAGCAAGTGCTCCCAGTGTGCCTGGACGTCGGGCGGCACTTTGGCATAACCATAGCCGGGGAGGTCCACCAGATAGTTGTTGTTGCCCAGCGAAAAATAATTCAGGTGCTGTGTGCGGCCCGGCGTCTTGCTGGTGTAGGCCAGACGCGTGTGGTTGGCCAGCGTGTTGATGGCGCTCGATTTGCCGGCGTTGGAACGCCCGACGAACGCGACTTCCTTGCCGCCGTGCAGCGGCAAGTCTTTCATGTGATTGACGGTGGTGTAAAACTCGGCTTGAGAGAAGAGTCCCATTATTTCCAGGCCGCGAAAATCTTGTCGGCTGCCGCGATGGTCGCTGCGATATCCGCTTCGGTGTGTGCAGCGGAGACGAAGCCCGCCTCGA
Organism: Gallionellaceae bacterium; assembly: GCA_003445795.1. Taxonomy (GTDB): domain Bacteria; phylum Pseudomonadota; class Gammaproteobacteria; order Burkholderiales; family Gallionellaceae; genus Sideroxyarcus. The sequence continues at coordinate 18,963 of DMCN01000052.1, read as the reverse complement.
ACGCTGACGGCGCGAGATACACGCCCTCGGCCAGCATGGCGTGGAAGAAGCGATTGAACGCGGCCTTGTCGCTCGCCATCACTTCGGCATACGAGGTCGGCACGTTCGCGCTGAAATACAGGCCGAACATGCTGCCGATGGATTGTGCACTGAACGGGATACCGTGTTTCTTTGCACTCGCACTGATGCCTTCGGTCATCTGTTTGGCGAGTTGTGTGAGGCGTTCGTAGAAACCGGGAGCCTGAACCAGTTTCAGCGTGGTCAGACCCGCTGCCACCGCCACCGGATTGCCGGACAGCGTACCGGCCTGATACACGGCGCCCAGTGGGGCGAGGCATTGCATGATGTCGCGGCGACCGCCGAATGCAGCAGCGGGCAAACCACCACCCATCACCTTGCCCAGCGTGATCAGGTCCGGCTTGATGCCGTAATGGCCGTGCGCACCCTGCAGACCGACGCGGAAACCGGACATCACTTCGTCGAGGATCAAGACCGTACCGTGCTTGGTGCACAGGCTGCGCATCGCATCGAGGAACTCGCGTTTTGGCAGGATGAGGTTCATGTTGCCCGCGACGGGTTCGACGATCACCGCAGCGATCTCGTCGCCGTATTCGGCAAAGGCTTTTCCCAGACCGGCTGCATCGTTGTAATCCAGCACCGTGGTCAATGCGGCGATCTCGGCAGGCACGCCGGAAGAACTCGGCTGGCCGAACGTGAGCGCACCTGAACCGGCCTTGACCAGCAGGCCGTCGGAATGGCCGTGGTAGCAGCCTTCAAACTTGATGATGCGCGAACGGCCGGTAAAACCGCGCGCCAGACGAATTGCAGTCATGGTCGCTTCGGTGCCGGAACTGACCAGGCGCACCATCTCCAGCAACGGCAATATCTTGCACAGCGTCTCGGCGATCTCCAGTTCAGAGGCCGTTGGCGCACCAAAACCCAGTCCTTCCGCTGCAGCAGCCTGCACGGCCTTGACCACGTCGGGATGGCAATGGCCGACGATCATCGGACCCCAGGAGTTCACGTAATCGATATAGCGCTTATCGTCCGCATCCCACACATAGGCACCTTTGCCGCGCTTGAAGAACAGCGGCGTACCGCCCACCGACTTGAACGCGCGCACCGGCGAGTTCACACCGCCGGGGATGAGTTTCTGGGATTGATCGAAGAGTTCCTGATTATGCGATGTCATGCTGTTCTGCCTTGCCTGAATAGATTGGAAAATTCCCTTGCTGCCTGTTCGATGTCCGCTGCGTCCCACAACGCCGTGATCACTGCCAGTGCATCCGCGCCAGCTTCGATAAGCGCCGCGCCGTTCTGCGCCGTGATGCCGCCGATGGCGACGATAGGTACATTCAATTCGGCGCGTACCGAGCGGAGCAACTGCACATCCGCCTTCACCGCCTCGGGTTTCACGCTGGACGGGAAGAACGCCCCGAACGCCACGTAATCCGCGCCTTGCCTTGCCGCTTCCAGCGCCAACGGAGCGCGATTATAGCAAGACACGCCGATGATCCCGGCCCCGCCCAAAACAGCCCGGGCGGCTGCGACACTGCCATCCTCTCCGCCGAGATGGACACCGTCTGCACCAACCTGAGAGGCCAGTTGCACGTCGTCGTTCACGATAAGGGTGGTATCGAACTCACGGGTAAGTTGACGCAAAGCCAGCGCCTGTTGCGCCTTCAATGCCGCCTCGGCTGATTTGTTGCGGTATTGCAGCACTTGCGCGCCGCCCTGTAATGCCAGCCTGACCTTGCGTAACAGTTCCGCCGTATCAGTCTCATCCGGCGTGATGGCGTACAAACCTTTAATGGCGCGTCTCTTCGCCGACATCGTCTTCATCGCGCGCCCAGAACAAACGGTCCGGGATGTGCTGTCCCATGCCGGGACGGAAGCCGTATTTGAGCGCTTCCCAAGTGTATTCCTGCGCTTCGTGCACCGCTTCCTCGATCGGCAGACCGTTGGCCAGCAAGGCCGCGATGGCCGAAGCCAGGGTGCAGCCGGAGCCGTGATAGATGCCCGGCAGGCGCGGCCAGTTGTCGCTGCGGATCAGGCCGCGTTCGCCGTACAGGTTGTTGATGACCTTGGGCGTGTTCTCATGCGTGCCGGTGATCAGCACGTATTCGCAACCGAATTGCAGAATGCGCTTGGAACATTCCGCCAGGCTGGGATCGTCCGCCTCATTGTCTTCGTCCAGCACCAGGCGGCGCGCTTCCATGCTGTTCGGGGTGAGGATAGTAGTCTGCGGCAGCAACAGTTCGCGCAAAGCATCCAGCATGTCCTCGTTAGCCAACTCGTCGCCGCGGCCGGAGGCCAACACCGGGTCGAACACCAGCGGGATATCGGGATAGTCCGAGATGATCTCGGCGATGACGGCGATGTTCTCGACGCTGCCGAGCAGGCCGATCTTGAACGCCGCGACCGGCATGTCTTCCAGTACTGCTCGCGCCTGGTCCGCCACCCAATCGGAATCCACCGGCTGCACGTCATCGACGCCGCTGGTGTCCTGTACGGTGATGCCGGTGACCACGGCCAGCGGATGGCAGCCCATGCTGGCGATGGTCAGGATGTCGGCCTGCATGCCCGCGCCGCAACTGGGATCGGTGGCCGCAAAAGTGAGAACTATCGGTGGAACATCGGACATGATGGATGGGCGGCCTGCTTTGATTGACGAGTGCCGATTTTACCCGAATCCTGCCTTAAGCGCGCCCGCTCAGGTGGTTGGCGATACGGGTAAATTCGGCCACACCCAGATTCTCGGCACGCAACTGCGCATCGATGCCCAGACCGGCGAGATCGGCTTCCGTCAGCCAAGCCTTGAGCGTGTTGCGCAGGGTCTTGCGGCGCTGGCCAAAGGCGGCAGAAACCACCCGTGCGTACAGTGTCTCATCCTTCACCGCTATCTTGTCGGAGGGAATGGGGATCATGCGCACGATGGCGGAATCCACCTTGGGTGCGGGGCGGAACGACTCGGGCGGCACATCGATCAGTTTCTCCATGTAAAAACGGTATTGCAGCATCACCGATAGCCGCCCGTAGGCTGCCGTGGAATGCTCGGCCACCATGCGTTCGACCACTTCATTCTGCAACATGAAATGCATGTCAGTGATGCGCGCGGCATAGTCGGTGAAGTGGAACAGCAGCGGCGAGGAGATGTTGTAGGGCAGGTTCCCAACGATGCGCAGCGGCATGCCCAGCGTGGCGAAATCGAACTTCAGCGCATCGCCTTCGTGGATGACGATCTTGTCCTGCGGGTAATCCGTTTTCAGGCGCGCGATGATGTCGCGGTCGATCTCGACCACATGGAGCTTATTCAACTGCTTCAGCAGCGGGCGGGTCAGCGCCCCGAGGCCGGGACCGATCTCGACCATGTTGTCGTCAGCTTCGGGGCGGATGGCGCGAACGATGTCAGCGATGATGTTCTGATCGACAAGGAAGTTCTGTCCAAAGCTTTTTTTAGCCTTATGCCCGTTCATGTCGCACCATATCCTCTGCGACCTTGATCGCTTCCAACAGACTGCCGACATTGGCCTTGCCCGTACCCGCCAGTTCCAGCGCGGTGCCGTGATCGACCGAGGTTCGAATGAAGGGCAGCCCAAGTGTGATGTTCACGCCCTCGCCGAAGCTGGCGTGCTTCAACACCGGCAAGCCCTGATCGTGGTACATCGTCAGCACGGCGTCGCATTCCTTCAGGCGGTGCGCGGCGAACAGGGTATCGGCAGGGATGGGTGCGCTCACGTCCATGCCTTCGGCGCGCAGCTTGTCCAGCACGGGGATCATCACATCGATCTCTTCGCGGCCCAGATGACCGCCTTCCCCCGCGTGCGGATTCAGGCCGGCAACAAAGATACGCGGATTCGCGATGCCGAAGCGGTGTTGCAGATCGCGCTGCAGGATGCGCAGGATGTCTTCCAGCAGGGGTTGGGTAATAGCGTCGGCCACCTCGCGCAGCGGCAGATGCGTGGTCGCCAGCGCCACGCGCATGCCACCGCCCGCGAGCATCATCACGACCAGCGGTGTGTGCGTCTGTTCGGCAAGGAATTCGGTGTGGCCGGTGAAGGGAACGCCCGCATCGTTGATGATGCCCTTGTGCACGGGTGCTGTGACCATGCCAGCAAACTCGCCGGACAGGCAGCCCTGCAGCGCCCGGCGCAATGTCTCAAGCACGTAGGGTGCATTCGCGCTGTCCAGTTTTCCGGCTTGTGCCGGTCGTCCCAGCGGAACGTGCAGCAGATTCAGTTTGCCCTTCGCCAAGGGGGCGGTGGGGGTGTAATCATGGACAGGAACTTCGATGCCGAGCTGAGCCGCACGCTGCAGCAGCAGCGTCTTGTCGGCGATCACCACCAGCGGAGCATCATGCCGAGCGAGTTGCAGGCAGAGGTCGGGACCTATACCTGCCGGTTCGCCTGCGGTAATGGCCAGCGGTCGTTGCGTCACTTGGCAGCGTTGCGGTACTCGACAAAAGCACGGTCGCGCAGCTGGCGCAACCAGTCCTGGAAGGCTTCGTCGGACTTGAAGGTGCGGATGGCATTGCGCGCGCGCTGGCGTTTCTGCTCCACGCTCACATCGGTATTGCGGCGTTCCAGCACCTGGATGAGGTGCCAGCCAAAGCCGGACTGTACCAGACCGCTCACTTGGCCGACTTTCAGGGAATCCATCCCGCCTTCGAATTCCGGCACCGTTTCGCCGGGTGACAACCAGCCCAGATCGCCGCCTTGGGACGCGCTGCCGTCCTCGGAGTGCAGGCGTGCCTGCTCGGCAAAATCCGCTCCCTTGTCGATACGCTGCTTGATCTCCTGCAAACGCTCTTTCGCTTCGTTCTCGGAAACCAGCTCACTGGTCTTGATCAGGATGTGACGCGCATGCGTCTGCATGATGACGACCGGCGTGTCCTTGCTGCGGCGATCCAGCAGTTTGACGATGTGGAAACCGTTGGGGCTGCGCAGGATGGGGCTCACTTCACCCGGCTTCATCTTCTGCAACGATTCGGCGAACAACGGCGGCAGACGATCTGCCGGACGCCAACCGATCTCGCCGCCCTTGAGCGCATCCTGCGCGTCGGAAAAACCTGCCGCCACCTGCGCGAACGACTCGCCGCCGCGCAACTTTGCCAGCGCCTGCTCGGCGCGTGTGCGATAGGTCTGAATCTTGTCGGCACTGGCCTGCTCGGGAACGACGATCATGATGTGCGCGAGTTGCAGCTCTTCGCCTTTACCTTCCTGGCGCTCCTGGTTGCTCAGATAGTTGTCGACATCGTTCTCGCTGATGACCAGCTTGCCGTCGACTTCACGTTCGCGCAGGCGTACCGAGATCATCTCGGTGCGGATCTCCTCGCGAAAATCCTTGAAGATGGTTCCTTCCTGCTCCAGCTTGGCGCGGAACGCGGCCACCGAGGGAAACTTGTTCTGCTGCGCGATGCGCAGAATGGTCTTGTCCAGTTGCGCGTCGTCCACGCGCATGCCGCTGTCCTTGGCGAACTGCGCCTGCAATTTTTCGATGATCATGCGTTCCTGCACCTGCCGCTCCAGAATGTTGCGGTCGGGCAGGGAGGTCTTTTGCTTCAGCAGCATTCTGGTGACACTGGCAACGCGCTCGTCCAATTCCCTGCGGGTGATGACGTCATCGTTCACGATCACTTCGACGCGGTCGATCGGAACTGGCTGCTTCTGCGGTTCTGCCGCGGAAGCGATGGCAGTGCAGGCGGCCAGGGATACAACGAAGAATATTCTCAGCATGTTCTCTTTCAATTTTCGTTCAATCAACGCAACCCGTCTTCAGGCTGCTCGGCAGGTATGCTGTTCAGTTTGGTGTAGCCGGTCACGCTGCTGCGCAAAGCATCGAGCGGATCGGACCCGATACGCACCAGGTCGTTCAATTCCAGTTGCAAAAAGACTCCGGTGGATCGCTCACGGGTTGCGGATGTGAAGCTCTGCGCCACGAAACGCATCGCCCAGCAGGCCTGATTATACTCAAGCCCCCCCAGCGCCTCCAAAGAACGATGGTCTTGCAGCGAATAGTTCAGGCGCGCTACACCATGCCAGCGCGCAAACAACGGCCATTGCGCGGAGACGTCCGCCTGGCGCAAAGTATTGCGGGTGAAGCGATAACCGAGATTAAGCAACTTGCCCGCCTCGGGATTATAGCGGGCCATCGTGTAATATGATTCGGTATGCGACTGGTTGGGGTTGTACTGGAACAGACTGTCCAGCGTCCAGGCCTTGCTCACCCTGCCGCCGATGCTCAACAGGATGTCAGAACGGCTGGTGTTAGTATTGCCTGTAGTCGTCACCAGATTCACGCGCGGCGCGGTGAAGCTGAAACGTTCGCCCACCATCACACGCAGCCGTTCGCTGCCGTCTTCTGCATCAATCGCGCGCGAGGTCAGCGCCAGCGTGGCCATGTTCGCATCACCCACCCGGTCGCTGCCGAAGAAGCGATTCTCGGTGAATACCTGCGCGAAGTTGAACGGGGCCTGAGCCGAGTCGAAATTCGGCAACTGGCTCTGGTCGCGGTACGGCACATAGACATAGAACAGGCGCGGCTCCAGGGTCTGCACGTAGCCGTTGCCCAGAAATGAATCGTCGCGTTCGAACACCATCCCCGTATCCGTGCTGAAGACGGGTAAGGTGCGCGAAGCATCCGGCAATGACGTTGAATTGTTCGCCCCCATCCGGTATTCAGTGTGATGCACCCCCAGCTTGGGCGTCATGTAATACCCGAGATCGCTCAGCAACGGATAACTCATCGATGGGTAGAGCACCAGCCGTTGCGCATTGATAGCTGTGTCGTGGCGAAAGTCAACGTATTCGCTGGCGACTCTGATGTCCGCGTCAGCCAATGTATCTTGCGCATTCAGACTGAGCTGCGGCTGGCGACGATAGGGAAGCACCACGGGAGCCAGCGGATCCTGCAAGGTCTGGTAACGCTGTACTTTCGCCGAGGCGCTCCACCAATCGGCACCGTATGTCAGCACACCCTCGCGTAACAGGTTGGTCTGCGACGTTCCACTCACCAGGGTGGAAAGATCGCGGAAATACTCATCGTCCGAAACGCGATTGAGGTTGAGTGCCGACCCGACCCCGCCGCCCAGCGACTGGGAATGCACCAGCGCGACGCGATTGCGCTGGAGCTTGCTCATACGGTCGTAGGGCAATACCTCGTACTGGATCTGTCCGACATACGAGGGGTTCATGTAACGAAACTCGTTGTTGAACTGCGTCCCGCGCCTGGCGATCATGCGCGGCGCAATGGTTGCATCGTAGTTGGGTGCGATGTTCCAGTAATACGGCAGCGTCATCTCGGTACCGCCTTTGTTGGTGCTGCCGAAAGTCGGCCCCAGGAATCCGGATCGGCGATTGTCGTTCAGGCCGAAATCCATCCATGGCGTGTAGAGGATAGGCACACCCTTGAACTCGACGCGCGCGTGATGCGCCACCCCGACCTGAGTGGTGCGATCGATATCCAGGCGACTCATGCGCAACAACCAGTCGTCATTTCCCGCCGGACAGGTGGTATAGGACGCATCCTCAAAGATGTAATTCATCCTTCCGGCGATCTGTACACTTTCGGCAGCGCCGCGGGCGTGGTTCTCGCTGAATTCGAAGCGCGGCTGCAGCATCTCACCCAGATAAGTGTCCAGATTCAGTTTCAGCACCGGCCCGCTGACCACCGAGCCGGGCTGCTGGATGCGGACATCGCCCACTGCCAGCACGTCCTTGCTTACCTGCCCGTAGACCAGATGCCCAGCACTGATCACCTGCCTGCCCTGACGCAACTCGACATTGCCGTTGGCTTCCAGCTGATCGTCCTTCTTGGCTTCCACATGCTGCGCGCTGATGAACGCCGCGCCCCCCTCGGAGGGCGGAGGTGTCTTTTTGAATGTGCGATCCAGCTTCAACGGCAGGGCCGCTTCTTCGGCAAAGCCGAACAGCGGAAATGTCCCCAGCAGAAGGAAGATGATTGGACTAAAGCGGAAACGCATGGTGCGGGGCGGATAAATTAAGGTGCTAAAATCGCACAAATTCACCATTAAGGCAATCAAATGCAGCGCCAACAACAGCTTACCGACTGGCTTTCCAGCCTGTACCCGAACGAGAAGTTCATCATCACCCCGGCTTCGGCCGATGCCAGCTTCCGCCGCTACTTCCGTGCCACCTTTGCCGATGGCTCGACGAAAGTCGTCATGGATGCACCGCCCCAACATGAAGACTGCAAGCCCTTCCTGCATGTGGGCAAGCTGTTCGAGGATGCCGGAACCCATGTGCCGCATGTGTACGCGCAAGACCTGGCTCAGGGCTTCCTGCTGCTGTCCGACCTTGGCAACACCACCTACCTGCAGGCCCTGGATAAAGGCGATGCTAAGCAGCTTTACGGAGCGGCGACCGACGCGTTGATCAAGATCCAGCTCGCTTCCAAACCAAAAGAGCTGCCCCCTTACGACGAAGCACTGCTACGCCGCGAGCTCAACCTGTTCCCCGAGTGGTACATCGCCAAACACCTGGGCGTGACGCTCAGCGACAAGCAGAAGGCCAAGCTGGAAGAAGTGTTCGCCCGCATCCTGCGCAACAACCTCGCCCAACCCTGCGTGTACGTGCACCGCGACTACCACTCGCGCAATTTGATGGTCACCGAAGAAAACAACCCGGGCATCATCGATTTCCAGGATGCCGTCTATGGCCCCATCACCTACGACCTCGCCTCCCTGTTCAAGGATGCCTACATCAGATGGGAAGAAGATGAGGTCATGGACTGGCTCATCCGCCATTGGGAAAAAGCGCGCAAGGCCGGGTTGCCGGTGCGCGAGGATTTCGGCGAGTTCTACCGCGACTACGAGATGATGGGCGTGCAGCGCCACATCAAGGTGCTGGGCATCTTCGCACGGCTGTATCACCGCGATGGCAAAGACGGCTACCTGAAAGACATGCCGCTGGTGATGGAATACCTGGTCCGTGCCTGCGAACGCTATATCGACCTCAAGCCTTTGCACAACCTGCTGATCGAGCTTGATCAGCATGCCGCCAAAGCCGGAGCGACTTCTTGAAGGCCATGATCCTCGCCGCCGGTCGCGGCGAACGCATGCGTCCGCTCACCGACCACACGCCCAAACCGCTGCTGCAGGCGGGCGGCAAGCCGCTCATCGTGTGGCACATTGAACGGCTGGTGCGTGCAGGCGTCACCGAGCTGGTCATCAACCACGCCCACCTTGGCAAACAGATCGAACAGACTCTGGGGGATGGCGTTCAGTTTGGCGCGCGCATCCGCTATTCGGACGAGGGATCAGCGCTGGAAACGGCAGGCGGCATCGCTTTCGCCCTGCATCTACTGGGCGAACAGCCGTTCGCGGTGGTCAACGGCGACATCTATTGCGACTTCGACTTCTCGCACCTGCCGGCCCGCGCCAGCGCGCTCGCCAACAGCGCCGACATGGCGCATCTGGTGCTGGTAGATAACCCCGAACACAACCTCAAGGGCGATTTCGGCCTGCAGGCAGCACGCGTGACCGACACAGGCCCCAAGTTCACGTTCAGCGGCATCGGCCTCTATAAGCCCTCGCTCTTCGCCAATATTGCTCGCGGCAGCAAAGCCCCGCTCGCCCCGCTGCTGCGCGAGCAGATCACTCTGGGTCACGTCAGCGGCGAGCATCACCGCGGCCGCTGGATGGATATTGGCACGCCGCAGCGGCTGGACGAACTCGACAAGCAGTTGCGCGAGTCGCAGAATGCAAGACATGACTGATCACGCCCTTTACGCCGAACGCCGCAAACGCCTGCAAGCGAAGATGCAGCACGGCATCGCCGTGATTTCCACCGCGCCAGAGATGCTGCGCAACGCCGACACCCATTACGACTACCGTCACGACAGCCACTTCCATTACCTCAGCGGCTTCGCCGAACCCGAGGCGGTACTGGTTCTGGTCGCGGGCGACAGGATGGAATCCATACTGTTCTGCCGCGAGAAGAATGCCGAACGCGAAGTATGGGACGGCTTCCGCTACGGCCCGGATGCGGCGGCGCAGCAGTTCGGCTTCGATGCCGCTTACCCCATCGCACAGCTGGACGATAAGCTCGCCGAACTGATGGGCAACCAGCCGACCCTGTTCTATCCGCTGGGTGCGGATGCGAGTTGGGATGCGCGCCTGCTCAGGCTGCGCGAGGTAGTAAAGGCCAAAGCCCGCCAGGGCATACGTGCACCGGCCGAACTGCGCGACGTGCGCGACCTGCTCAACGAGATGCGCCTGCTCAAGGACGCGCACGAGCAGGACATCATGCGCCGCGCCGCCGCAATCTCCTGCGGGGCGCACCGCCGCGCCATGCGCTTCACCCGCCCCGGCATGTTCGAATACGAGGTCGAAGCGGAACTACTGCACGAGTTCTGCCGCCATGGCGCGCGCCAACCGGCCTACACCAGCATCGTGGCGGGTGGTGCCAACGCCTGCACGTTGCACTATGTCGGCAACGATGCACCGCTCAAGGATGGCGACCTGCTGCTCATCGACGCCGGCTGCGAACTGGAAAGCTACGCCGCCGATATCACGCGCACCTTCCCGGTGAATGGCAAATTCACTCCGGCACAAAAGGATATCTACGAGATCGTGCTGGCCTCCCAGGCAGCTGCTATCGCGGCTGCCAAGCCGGGCAATCTGTGGGTGGCGCCGCATGATGCGGCCTTGCGCGTGCTGGCGCAGGGATTCATCGACCTCAAACTCTGTCAGGGTTCTGTAGAATCCGTGCTGGAGACCGAAAGCTACAAACAGTTCTACATGCACCGCACCGGCCACTGGCTGGGCATGGACGTGCATGATGTCGGCGAATACAAGATCAGCGAGCAATGGCGCCCGCTGCAAACCGGCATGACACTGACCGTCGAACCGGGTTGCTACATCCGTCCGAGCGACAGCGTGCCCAAGGAATTATGGAACATCGGCATCCGCATCGAGGACGACGTGCTCATCACCGCGCAGGGCAACGAAGTGCTCACGCAGGATGCGCCGAAGACAGTAAGAGAGATCGAGGAGATCATGCGTCATGAATGAGACCAGTTGCGATGTCGCGATCATCGGCGGTGGCCCGGTCGGCTCCGCGCTGGCCATCGCGCTGCAGGGCAACGACCTGAACGTGGTGCTGCTGGAAGCGCGCGACGCCGCGATCAACACCAGCGACCCGCGCTCGCTGGCGCTGTCGTATGGTTCGCGCCTGTTACTGCAACGCCTGCATGCCTGGGATTCCATCCCCAACGTCAGCGGCATCAAGACTATCGAAGTCACGCAAAAAGACTCGTCCGGCCACACCGTCCTGCGCGCCGGCGAGATGAAGGTCTCCGAGATGGGTTATGTGCTGCCCTATACCGCTTTGCATGAGGCCCTGCAGCAGAGCCTGCAGCGCTCCGATGTGCATTGCCTGTACGGCGCTGCCGTCAGCGAGCTGAGCAGTTCCCCCGGACTCACCACGCTCACCTACACGCATCAGGGCAAGGAACACAGACTCTCCGCACGCCTCGCGGTCGTCGCCGAAGGCGGCAAACTGCTGGAAGCCTCGCATCCGCCGCAGATCACCGACTACGGCCAGAGCGGCATCATCGCCCATGTCACCTGCACGCAGCCGGACAGTGGAGTGGCTTTCGAGCGCTTCACCCCGCAAGGCCCGATGGCGTTGCTGCCCTACACCGACGGCTACGAGTTGGTGCTGACCGGTCCGCATGAAACGATGCAGGAGATGCTTGGCTGGGACGATGCGACCTTCCTGCATTACCTGCAAGGCCATTTCGGCGATCGCGTCGGCACCTTCACCGGCATCGGCAGGCGCGACTGTTATCCGCTGCGGCTGAAACGCGCCCCCGATCTCACGTTCCCGCACACCGTGCTGATCGGCAACGCCGCACAGACCCTGCATCCGGTGGCCGGTCAAGGCTTCAATATGGGTATCCGCGACGCGTGGGAGCTGGCACAAGCCATCCTGGACAGCGCCCCGGACGGTATCGGCTCGGCCGCGATGTGCGCCGCCTACCGCAAGTCGCGCCGCATCGACCGCAACGCCGGCATCCGCTTTACCGACGGCCTGGTGCGCCTGTTCTCCAACGACTTGCCACTACTGGGCCATGTGCGCTCTGCCGCACTCACCCTGCTGGATCGCATCCCGCTGGCAAAGAAGTTCGTGGCGAAACGGATGATGTTCGGAGCCAACGGATGAATCCATCGACGCAAGAGAATGCAGCCATACTGTTTGCCGATATCAGCGGCAGCACGGCGCTGTACGAGGAACTGGGCGATGAACTAGCGCTGCAAATGGTGACGCGGACCCTCGGCATCCTCACCCAGGAGATGACCAAGCACCATGGCACACTGGTCAAGACCATGGGCGACGAGATCATGTGCACCTTCCCCGATGCGGTGACCGCTTTCAACGCGGCCTGCGAGATGCAGGAAGCAGTGGAGAAACAGCGCCCCGGCGGCGAGCGACCGATCCATGTGCGCATCGGCCTGCATTACGGCGAAGTTTTGCTCAAGAACGGGGATGTGCATGGTGACACCGTCAACATCGCTGCCAAGGTGACGGCCATCACGCGTGCACAGCAGATCATGACGACCCACACAGTGGTCAAATTGCTTTCCGACGACTTGCGCAAATTGACCCGTCCCGTGATGCGCACCGTGTTCCGCGGCAAGACCAAGGCCTTTGATGTCTTCCATGTCCACTGGCAGCGTGAAAGGTTGCCGGACGCCCGTAGCGGCAGCTCGGAATTCCGCAAACCGGCCGAATCGAAACAGGAGTTGATCCTGCGCTATCACGACAAAGTTGTGATGCTGAACGAACAATCGCAATACGCCGTGCTCGGCCGGGGAGAGAATTGCGACCTGATCATCAACGACTCGGTGGCATCGCGCCTGCACGCCCGAATCGAATACAGTTTCGGCAAAAACATGCTCGCTGATTCCAGCAAGAACGGCACTTTTGTGCAATTTGCCGACGGCAAGGTCATCCGCCTAAGACAGCAGCAGATCACATTGCACGGAGCCGGGTTCATCAGCCTCGGCCAGCCTTTCTCCAAGAACCCCGCCCACGTGATCGAATTCCTGTTGCAATGAGATTCACGGCGAAAACGATGTACGGATCAAAAGGCAAATGAGCGCTACACAGGAAGAAGCAGCGGTATTGTTCGCCGATATCAGCGGCAGTACCGCGCTGTACGAGAAGTTGGGCAACGAGCTGGCGTTGCAACTGGTGACGCGCACGCTAGCCATCCTCACCCAAGAGATGTCTGCGCACCACGGCACGCTGGTCAAGACCATCGGCGACGAGATCATGTGCGTGTTCCCCAAACTTGCCGATGCCTTCAATGCGGCCTGCGCCATGCAGCTGTCAGTTGAACAACAGCGTCCCGGCGGCGAACATCCTATCCATGTGCGCATCGGCCTGCACTACGGCGAGATCGTGCTCGAGAAGGGCGACGTGTTCGGCGACACTGTGAACATCGCCGCCAAGGTTACCGCCATCACGCGCGCACGCCAGATCATGACTTCGCACAAAGTGGTGGACATGCTGCCCGAGGAATTGCGCAAAAGGACGCGCCCGGTGATGCGCACCGTTTTTCGCGGCAAAGAAAAAGCCTTCGACGTGTTCCACATCCTGTGGGAGCCGGATGACACGACCAGCACGCGTATGCGTGTCGGCATGTCGGCCTCGCGCCGGCCCGCCGAACCGCGCCATGAACTGATGCTGCGCTATCACCAGCAGATCATCACGGTGAGCGAAAATCTGAAGAATGTCGTCCTCGGGCGTGGCAACGATTGCGACATCGTGATCCGCAGCAACCTGGCATCGCGCCAGCACGTCCGCATCGAATACAACTTTGGCAAGTTCCTGCTCAACGACCAGAGCGTGAACGGAACCTATATCCGTTTCAGCGACGGCCAGGTGATCCAGCTCAACCAGCAGCAGATCGTTCTGCACGGCGCGGGATCGATCAGCCTGGGGGAACCGTTTTCAGAAGAACCCAGCGAAGTGATCGAATACCTGCTGCAATAAGTACGGCAACCCCTTGCCCCGCCAAATGGGGTTATGTCCGAAGTCAGGCTTGTAACGCTTACGGGTAATAGACTGCTCATCCCTCATGGGTATACCTTGCGTGCTGCTTTAATATTGGGGAGTTGTCATGTTTGAAAAATTCATCTCTGCACTGGGCCTGAAGCAGCAAACAGAGATCACCCAAGTCATCAATCTATACGATGCAGTGCTCGCGCATTCTGCCTGGAAAAGACGCCTGTTCCTGTATCTGGAAGGCCAATCGACGGAAGACCTGCAACCGGCCAAGATCTGCGTCGACTACCTTTGCGTGTTGGGCAAGTGGATACACAGTGACGGCAAGGCCCATTTTGGAGATCAAGCGGAGTTCGTCAAACTGGTGGAAGAGCATGCAAAATTCCATGTGCACGCCGCCAGCGTCGTCGATGCGCACCAGTCAGGCAAGACCGATCTGGCGATGGAGATACTGACCGGCAGTTTCGATGAACAATCCAGAAAGACGGTGAAGTGCCTGACCAAGCTCAATGCCGTGGTCGAGGCAGCAAAGAAATAGTTCTGCTTCTTATTTAAGCCGCTTCAGCAGCTTCTCGTGTATCCCGCCGAACCCGCCGTTGCTCATCACCAGGATCTGGTCGCCTGACTTCGCCGTTGCGGCGATGGCCTCGATCAGCTCGTTGAGATCGTCCTTCACCACCGCCTTGTCTCCCAGAGGCGCCAGTGCGCCGCGCGCATCCCAGCCCAGATTTCCGGCATAGCAAAAGACAAGATCGGCATCTCTTAGACTGCCGGGCAGCGCATCTTTCATCACGCCCAGCTTCATGGTGTTGGAGCGCGGCTCCAGCACGGCAAGAATGCGTGCCTTGCCGACTTTGCGCCGCAGACCGGCAACCGTGGTGTCGATGGCGGTGGGATGGTGCGCGAAGTCGTCGTACACGGTGATGTTGTTGACTGTGCCGCGCACTTCCATGCGGCGCTTCACGTTCTTGAACTCGACCAGCGCCGCGAGACCCTTCGAGATCGGCACCCCGGCGTGGCGTGCGGCAGCCAGCGCGGCCAGCGCGTTCATGCGGTTGTGTTCACCCATCAAGTCCCACAACAACGTGCCCTGCGCCTTGTTGTGCAGCAACACCACATCATTGCCGTCGATGTTCCAACCGTCGTCGCTGCCGAACTTCTCCACCGGCGACCAGCAGCCGCGCTGGAGCACCCGCGCCAGCGACTCTTCGCGGCCGTTGCAAACCACCAGACCGTTGCCCGGCACGGTACGCACCAGATGGTGAAACTGCGTCTCGATGGCAGCGAGGTCGGCGAAGATGTCGGCGTGGTCGAATTCGAGATTGTTGAGGATTGCGGTGCGCGGATGGTAATGCACGAACTTGGAACGCTTGTCGAAGAAGGCGGTGTCGTACTCGTCCGCTTCGATCACAAAAAATGCAGAGTCGGTGATGCGCGCCGAGATACCGAAGTTCTGCGGCACGCCGCCGATCAGGAAACCGGGATTCAGACCCGCGTGTTCCAATATCCAGGCCAGCATTGAAGAGGTTGTCGTTTTGCCGTGCGTGCCCGCCACGCCCAGCACCCACTTGTCGCGCAACAAGGTATCAGCCAGCCATTGCGGGCCGGAGGCGTAGGGCAGGTTGCGGTTGAGGATCTCCTCCATGAGAGGATTGCCGCGCGACACCACGTTGCCGATGACGAACACATCCGGTTTGAGCTCGAGCTGCTCCACACCAAAGCCTTCGATGAGCTCGATGCCCTGCGCCTCCAGTTGTGTACTCATCGGCGGATAGACGTTGGCGTCGCAGCCGGTGACACGATAGCCGGACTGCTTGGCGATGGCCGCGATGCCGCCCATGAAAGTGCCGCAGATGCCGAGGATGTGGATGTGTTTTTGCATGCTTTATTCCAAATACTGTATGAAACTCTTTATCCCCGTTCGTGCTGAGCCTGTCGAAGCATGAACGGGACGCCGAGTTCACCCTGCATTCGACCCGCCTTTAGTCCTGAGCGAAGTCGAAGGGTCAGGGCGAACGGTTGTTCTAGGTTCTGAAAATAAAATACACCGCACCCATCAGGCACAGCCCCGCCCACAGATAATCCAGCTTCAGCGGCTGGTTCATATACATCACCGCGAACGGCACGAAGACCGTCAGCGTGATGACTTCCTGCATGATCTTCAACTGACCGAGACTAAGCTGCGTATAACCGATACGGTTAGCCGGCACCTGGATCAGATACTCGAACAGCGCGATGCCCCAACTCACCAGCGCCGCGATATACCAAGGCGAGGCCGACATGTTCTTCAAGTGCCCGTACCATGCGAAGGTCATGAACAGGTTGGACACCGCCAGCATCAGCGCGGTGACCAGCAGCGGGTTGGAAATCAGGTTCATCGTTCAGCCAATATAAATATCCGTTCGCCCTGAGCCTGTCGAAGGGTGAACGGTCTGCCGTAGCCGCACTATAGTCATCTTGCCTTTAGTCCTGAGCTTGTCGANNGGCGGAATCACGCCGCCCGCGCCTTGCCTGCCATATCCCATCTCCGGCGGGATCACCAGCGTGCGCTGACCGCCCACCTTCATGCCCTGCACACCTTCGTCCCAGCCTGCGATGACATGGCCTTGGCCTAACGGGAAATCGAACGGCTCGTCGCGATCGCGTGAGCTGTCGAACTTCACGCCCTTGTTCTCCGGCGCGTTCTTGTCGAACAGCCAACCGGTGTAATGCACGATCACGGTCTGCCCGGCCTTGGCTTCTTCGCCCTCACCGACCTTGGTATCGACCATGTCGGTCTTGATCACCTTGAGCAGCTTCACGTCGAACACCAGCGTCGCATTCGGCNNCGTAAATCTGTGTAATCTGCGGATAAAAGTTTTAGTGAATCCCCAACAGCTCAACATCGAACACCAGCGTCGCATTCGGCGGAATCACGCCACCCGCTCCGCGCGGGCCGTAGCCCATCTCCGGCGGAATCACCAGCGTGCGTGATCCGCCTTCTTTCATACCCTGCACGCCTTGATCCCAACCCTTGATCACGCGCCCGCCACCGAGCGGAAAATCGAACGGCTCGTTGCGGTCCAGTGAGCTGTCGAATTTCTTGCCCTTGTTGTCGGGTGCGTTCTCGTCGAAGAGCCAGCCGGTGTAATGCACGATCACAGTTTGTCCGGATTGTGCTTCGGCGCCTTCGCCCAATTTGGTGTCGGTTTTGATGAGGGTGGTCATAGTTCTTAACTTCCTTGATGGTTAATTGTTAGCCTTAAATTTTGGCCATTGGTTATAGCCGATAGCAGGATTGTTTGACTGATACTCCAAGATGAACTTGGATTCACAGCTACTAATCTCACCTGCGTCTTCTGACTCCTTCAGAATTTCCTTCCTGATGGAGAAATCCCTTCGTTGCTCTTCCGTAAAGTCACGCTCAACTAATTCACTATTTACGCTGCCAAAATAGGTAAGCGTGCCTGTCAGGTCTTTCCCGATATAAATCTTCCCGTTTGGGTAAGTGATTTTGTAGATCACTTTCATCAAGGATACCTAGTAACTCAACACCGGCGCCAACCACCGCTCCGCCTCTTCCAGCGTCCAACCCTTGCGCTTCGCGTAATCCGCCACCTGATCCTTGTCCACCTTGCCGGTGGCGAAGTATTGCGCCTGCGGGTGCGAGAAGTAAAAGCCGCTCACGGCTGCGGTGGGCAGCATGGCGAAGCTTTCGGTCAGAGTGATGCTGGCATTCTTCGGCGCTTGCAGCAGTTCGAACAGCGGGCCTTTCTCGCTGTGCTCGGGGCAGGCGGGGTAGCCGGGAGCGGGGCGGATGCCGCGGTATTTTTCGGCGATGAGGTCGTCGTTGCTCAAGCCTTCATCGGCTGCATAGCCCCAGAACTCGCGGCGCACGCGCAGGTGCAGGTGTTCGGCGAAGGCTTCGGCAAGGCGGTCGGCCAGTGCCTTGAGCATGATGGCGCTGTAGTCGTCGTTCTGTTTTTCGAATTCCGCCACACGCGCGTCGATGCCGATGCCGGTGGTGACGGCGAAGCCGCCGATGTAGTCCTTCACGCCGGTTTCCTTGGGGGCGACGTAATCTGCCAGGCAGTAGTTGGGGATGTCGGCCGGCTTCTTGGTCTGCTGGCGCAGGTTGTGCCAGGTCATTGCTAGTTGCTTGCGCTTGTCGTCGGTATAGATCTCGATATCGTCGCTGTTCACTGTGTTGGCTGGGAACAGGCCGAACACGGCGTTGGCGGTGAGCCATTTTTCTTTGACGATCTTTTTCAGCATGGCTTGGGCGTCGGCGAAGAGTTTTGTCGCTTCAACACCTACGACTGCATCGTCCAGAATCTTCGGATAGCGCCCGGCCAGTTCCCAGGCCTGGAAGAAGGGGGTCCAGTCGATGAAGTCGACGAGGATGGCTAGCGGGTAGTTCTCCAGCTTCTGTACGCCGAGCAGCTTGGGTTTCGGCGGTCCATATTTTTTCCAGTCCGTCTTCACCCCAAGCTTGCGTGCTTCTTGCAGCGAGACATGAACGGCCTTGCCCTTCTTGCCCTCGTGCTGCTCACGCGCGGCCTGATAGTCAGCCTTGATCTCGGCAATATAGCTGTCACGCGAGGTGTTGCTCAGCAGGTTGCTGCACACACCCACCGCGCGCGAGGCATCGGTGACGTACACGGTCTGTCCGCTTGGATAGTTGGGTTCGATCTTCACTGCGGTATGCACGCGCGAGGTGGTCGCGCCGCCGATGAGCAGCGGAATCTTGAAGCCCTGGCGTTCCATTTCTTTCGCCACATGCGCCATTTCTTCCAGCGACGGGGTGATGAGGCCGGAGAGGCCGATCACGTCGGCCTTGTGTTCGCGCGCGGTGTCCAGGATCTGCTGGCACGGCACCATCACGCCCATGTTCACGACCTCGAAGTTGTTGCACTGCAACACCACTGTGACGATGTTCTTGCCGATGTCG